>JANOMD010000254.1:0-24715 GCA_031420135.1 Rhodoferax sp.
TGTGGCACCGGCGTTGATGCCCCAACCGACTCGCGCACTGGGTGCGCCAGACGTTTCCGCAGCTGACCGATTTGCCGTGTTCGCCCCCGGCAATGGTTTCCTCAATGCAGCGGCGCAAGCCCTTGTGGCGCCTGCGCAGGCGGGAACAGCACAAACAACTTTACAGCTTCAATCAGGGCTGGCGCTGAAAACCGTCCGGGTGGCGGGCAGCGTGGGCGCCACAGGGGCACCCTTGGTGGTGATGGACCTGGGTGCGGCGCAGGACCTGTTTGAGCGCGCCGGGCAGCTGAGCCGCATCGACATCAAGCTCAAGCCCGGCGTGGACCGTGACGCGTTTTCCAACGCCTTGAAGACCACGCCCGGCTGGCCCGCACAAGTGGTTGCGGCGGCACCTGCCGATGCCGTGGCGCGCATCAGCAATCTGTCGCGCGCCTACCGCGTGAACCTGACGGTGCTGGCGCTGGTGGCGCTGTTTACCGGGGCGTTCCTGGTGTTTTCGGTACTTTCGCTGAGTGTCGCCAAACGCGCCCAGCAGTTTGCGCTGCTGGGCGTGCTGGGGCTGACCGGTTCACAGCGCCTGCGCCTGGTCCTGCTGGAATCCGGCCTGCTTGGGCTGCTGGGCAGCCTGGCCGGCATTGGTTTGGGCGCGGCACTGGCGGCGTTGAGCCTGCGCACGCTGGGTGGCGACTTGGGCGGCGGCTACTTTGCCGGCATGGCACCCGCTTTGCACTGGCACACCGGGGCCGCCCTTGTTTACGCCAGTTTGGGGCTGGCGGCAGCGCTGGCGGGCGGCTGGTGGCCGGCGCGACAGGCTCAACGCCTGGCACCCGCGCAGGCGCTCAAGGGCCAGGGCAGCACGTCCAGTGCGGGCTCGGGGCATTGGCTCAGTCTGGCCCTGATTGCCCTGGGCGCCCTGTTGGCAAAAGCCCCGGCGGTGTTCGGAATTCCGCTGGCGGCGTATGCGTCAGTGGCGCTGCTGCTGGTCGGCGGTATCACCGCGTTGCCGTGGCTGATTGCGCTGCTGCTGGACCGCATCAGCCCGTTGCTGCGTGGGCGGTTGATGCCCATGTTGGCCGTTGAGCGGGCCCGCCGCGTGCGGACCAGCGCCAGCGTGGCGGTCAGCGGCGTGGTGGCCTCGCTCAGCCTGGCGGTGGCGCTTACGGTGATGGTCGCCAGCTTTCGGGATTCCGTCATGCAATGGCTCAATGTGGTGCTGCCGGCGGACCTGTACTTGCGCACTGCCAACAGCCGAAGCGCGGGCGACACGGCGTTTTTTACGCCCGAGTTTGTTGCGGCGGTGGCCCGGCTGCCTGGCGTCAAACGCGTCGCGACCCAACGCGCACAGGCACTGCAACTGGACCCCGGTCGCCCCGCCATCACGTTGATCTCGCGCGACATCGACACCTCTGCCAGCAACTTGCCGCTGATGGGCGAGCCGCTTGCCGTGCCGCCGGGAGAGGTGGGCATTTATGTCAGCGAAGCCATGGTTGATTTGTACGGCACCCAGCCGGGCAGCCGTTTTCCGAAGCTGGCCGTCGCGCTGATCCCTGCAGCTACTGTGCCACCTGCTTCTTTTTTTGTAGCCGGCGTGGTGCGCGACTATGCGGGTCAGGCCGGGTCCATCACGATCAACCGGGTTGACTACGAACGCCTCACCGGCGAGCGGCGCATCGGTGACATCGCGATCTGGCTTGACGACAGCACCGATGCAGCGCCGGTGCAGCAGGCCGTTCGCAATTTGGGCAAAGCACTGCGGGCGGGTGATGGCGACGCGCCAAACCCGGTTGCGGGCGACGACGCAAGCCGGGATTTGATCGAGTTCGCGTCCAGCGCGCAGATCAGGGCGCAGTCACTGAAGATTTTTGACCGCAGCTTCGCCGTGACCTACTGGCTGCAGGCAGTGGCCATCGGCATCGGGCTGTTCGGTGTTGCCGCCAGTTTCAGCGCCCAGGTGCTGGCGCGGCGCAAAGAGTTCGGCCTGCTGGTTCACCTGGGCTTGACGCGCAGGCAAATTCTGGCGGTGGTTGCCGGTGAAGGGCTGGCGTGGACGGCGATCGGCGCCATCGCCGGGCTGCTGCTGGGGCTGGCGGTCGCGGTGATTCTGGTGCATGTGGTGAACCCGCAAAGTTTTCACTGGACCATGGACCTGGCGGTTCCGTGGCTGCGCCTGGCGCTCTTGTGCACAGCGGTGGTGGTTGCGGGCACTGTGACGGCGTGGCTGGCAGGTCGCGCAGCGGCGGGGCGCGATGCGGTGCTGGCAGTGAAAGAGGATTGGTAATTCCTTCGCTAAATGGCGAGTGCACCACAAGAGACTACTCAAATGGTATTATAATTTGTCTCAAATGAGTATCCACCAAGGAAGCACCATGCTCCACGTCCTGCAAAAACCCATCCACGGCGGCAAGCATCTGCCGGCCAAAGGCGCAACCCCCGGGCACATGCCTGCCTACACCCGGCGCATGGGTGTTGATGCCTATCTCAAACAAGTTCACAACGCCACGCCCATGCAGATCATCGAGATTGAGCGTGCAGGTGTTGCTGGTGCGTTCATCACCGATCTGTCCAGCAGGATGGACATACCCTCGTCGCGCGTTTTCACGATGCTGCGCATACCTAAAGCCACTGCTGCCCGCAAAATGGCAGAAGGCGCCATGATTGACGGACGCGCCGGGCAAGCTGCTGTCGGCATGGTCAAATTGTTGGGCATGGCGCAAGACATCGTCCGCGACAGCACCGCAAAGCAAGCCAAAGATTTCGATTCGGTGAAGTGGCTGGGGCTTTGGATAGAGCAGCCTCAGCCATCCCTGGGTGGTCGCAAACCGGCAGATTTGTTGGACACACCGACTGGTATAGAAATGGTGGCTCGCGTACTGGGCTCCATCCAGAGTGGCGCATATCAATAGTCTGTGAATAGTCCGCAGGCAGGCCGCGACCATGAAACTTTGGCGCATCTCAGCTGAGACTCGAAAGTACCCGGCGACCGACCTGAGCGGCAGCGCGGCAGCAGCCCACCCGGGCCGCTGGAACGAAGAGCAGCAACCCGTTGTCTACACCGCCAGCTCGCTGGCACTTGCCGTGCTGGAAACGGCATCACACATTGACGATGCTGGCCTGCCACTGAACAGATTTGTGATCGAACTCGCCGTACCCGACGACGTTTGGGCTTTGCATCAAGTTTTGCATCCGCAAGACTTGTCCCCATCATGGGCATCCATCCCGGCAGGCCGCGCCAGCATTGAAGTAGGCTCTGCGTGGCTGACTTCAAACCAATCACCCATTTTGAGGGTGCCATCGGTCATCGTGCCGGAAGAGTACGCCGCGCTGATCAATCCCAGGCATCCTGCGTCGTCGAAGATCAAGTCCAAAGTAGTTCGCGTGTTTGAGTACAACAAGCTGTTTCGCAGCGGACGGGGTTGATGGGAGTCCGTCAATGAAGCTGCTCAACATTCACCGCCGCGCGCTGATGCTGGCCGGCCTGGGAATGGCTTTCAACAGCCACGCGCTGCCCGAGAAGCAACTGGTTTTCCCACGCGATTTCGGCAGTCACCCTGACTTTCGCACCGAGTGGTGGTACGTCACGGGCTATGTGAAATCGGGCGAGAGAGAGCTTGGCTTTCAGGTGACGTTTTTCCGTTCTCGCGTGGATGCCACCCAAGGCATGAAGTCCCAATTTGCGGCCAAGCAGTTGATCTTTGCCCATGGCGCGGTGACGGATGTGCAGGGCAAAAAACTGCTGCACGACCAGCGCATTGCGCGCGAAGGTTTTGAGATTGCGCGGGCCAGCACGACGGACACCGATGTGCAGATCAAGGACTGGTCGCTCAAGCGCACAGCCAGCGGCTATGTCGCCCAGCTCAACGGCAATGGTTTCAGAATTTCACTCACGCTCAAACCCACACAGCCGCTGATGCTGCAGGGCATTGATGGCCTGTCGCAGAAAGGCCCTGAGGAAAAAAACGCCAGCTATTACTACACCGAGCCTCAGCTTAAAACCGAAGGGCTGATCTCCATCGGCGGCAAAGACCTGCCGGTGCAAGGTACCGCCTGGCTGGATCACGAGTGGAGCGAAGAACTGCTGCCAGCCAACGTGGTGGGCTGGGACTGGATTGGCATGAACCTGTTTGATGGCGGTGCCTTGACGGCGTTTCAATTGCGCGACGCCAACGGGCTCGCCTACTGGGGCGGCGGATCACTGCGCGCGGCCAACGGCCGGTTTTCCCGGTTCACGCCCCATGGCGTGAAGTTCAGCCGCCAGCGCACCTGGAAAAGCCCATTGAGCCAGGCCACCTACCCGGTGGAATGGATGGTGCAAACGCCGGCTGATTTTTACACCGTCAAAGCCGTCTTCGACAACCAGGAACTCGACAGCCGCGCCTCAACCGGTGCCATTTACTGGGAAGGCCTCTGCAACTTGTTTTCCAGTAGCGGCAAACCGGTCGGGCGCGGCTACCTTGAAATGACGGGGTATGCGCGGGCATTGCGCCTTTGACCCATGCCGCTCACGCCAGTGCGTTAGTACGCTAGTTTTTAGATAGCGCATTGGGCTGGTTTGATGAGAGACCGGCAGCGATTAAATTCCTATAATTGATGGCTTCCCGGTTTCAACCCAATATGGGTTGCCGAACCGGACTTTCGCCCCTATCTGGATTCTCATGACCGTTGAGCAAGCTCCCCTTCCACCGCAAACTGCCTTGACTCCCCAAGCCACTGCCCAGGCCACCGCAAGAGCTTTACCTTCAGCACCGCCCAAAGCGGCCAAGTCGCCCAAATCGCTCTCTGGTTTGCTGCCATTCCTGAAGCCCTACAAAGGCCGGATCGCGCTGGCCGGGCTGTTCCTGGTGCTGGCCGCGCTGGCGACGCTGGCGTTTCCGCTGGCGCTGCGCAGCCTGATTGATGGCGGGCTCGTGAAGGGTGACTTGACCGACAAGGGCGCGCAGGTGATGGCGTTGCGTGGCCACTTCGCCGTATTGTTTGGCGTGGCGGTAGCGCTCGGCCTGTTTTCGGCAGGTCGCTTCTACATGGTGAGCTGGCTGGGCGAGCGCATCACCGCCGACTTGCGCAACGCGGTATATGGCCACGTGCTGAACCAAAGCCCGGCGTTCTTTGAAAGTACCCAGACGGGCGAAGTGTTGTCGCGCCTGTCCGCTGACACCACGCTGGTGCAGACGGTGGTGGGCTCGTCGCTGAGCATGGGGTTGCGCAACCTGGTGATGGGCCTGGGCGCGCTGGCGGTGCTGGTGTGGACCAACCCGTACGTCATGACGCAGGTGCTGGGCGTGCTGATCCTGATCGTGCTGCCCAGCCTGTGGTTTGGCCGGCGCGTGCGCAAGCTGTCGCGGGCCAGCCAGGACCGCGTGGCCGACTCCAGCGCCATTGCCGCCGAGGTGTTGAACGCCATTCCGGTGGTGCAAAGCTATAACGCCGAAGGTCTGGAAGCGGCCCGGTTTGATGCCTCGACCGACAGCGCCTTCAAGGTCGCCGTACGGCGCTCCAAGGCGCGTTCGGTGCTGGTGGCGTTCATCATCATTGCCACCTCGGCCGCGCTGCTGTGGGGCCTGTACCAGGGCACGCAGGCGGTAATGAACGGGCGCATCACTGCCGGGCACCTCGGGCAAACCGTGATTTACGTCATCATTGTGGCCAGCGCCTTCGCGGTGCTGGGTGAGGTTTACGGTGATTTGCTGCGCGCAGCGGGCGCCACCGAGCGGCTGATGGAGCTGTTGGGCAGCAAGGCGTCGATCACTTCGCCTGCCCGGCCAGTGGCCCTGCCGGCGGTGCAAAGCGGCAGCCGCGTGGCGTTTGAGCACGTCAACTTCCATTACCCGTCGCGACCACTGCAGGCGGCGCTGTCTGACTTCACGTTGACCGTGGCACCCGGCGAAACCGTGGCGCTGGTGGGCCCGAGCGGCGCCGGAAAAAGCACCGTGTTCCAGTTGCTGCTGCGGTTTTATGACCCAGATGCCGGAGCGTCGCGCATATCGCTGGATGGCGTTCCCATCACCGACATCCTGCTTGCCGACCTGCGCCAGCGCATTGGCATCGTGCCGCAGGACGCGGTAATTTTCTCGACCAGCGCGCTGGAGAATATCCGCTATGGCAAGCCGGGCGCGAGCGATGCCGAGGTGCATGCCGCTGCCAAAGCCGCGTTTGCAGATGGCTTTATCAACGCCCTGCCAGAGGGCTACAACACCTTTCTGGGCGAGCGCGGCGTAAGGCTTTCAGGCGGCCAGCGCCAGCGCATTTCAATTGCCCGCGCCATGCTGAAAAACCCGCCGTTGCTGTTGCTGGACGAAGCCACCAGCGCGCTGGACGCAGAGAGTGAGCGCATGGTGCAAGCCGCGCTGGAGTCCGCCATGCGGGGCCGCACCACGCTGGTCATCGCACACCGCCTGGCCACGGTGCAAAAGGCCGACCGGATCATCGTGCTGGACCATGCCAAAGTGGTGGAGCAAGGCACCCATGCCGCACTGGTGGCCCAAGGCGGTGTGTACGCCCGGCTGGCGGCGCTGCAGTTCAATGAGTAGTGCCAGTTGGCAAAACAATATGCTACAAATTATATAGCTAACTATCTATATAATACTAGAGCTAGAAGCATATTTGATCGGTTTTTTGATCTTTTCAGCCCTGATTTGAAGATAAAATTAACTCTCAGGTTATTTTTTTTCAAAAAACCTGCCAGCACAATACAGAGTTCGCATAACCTGACATAAATCCGGCCTTGGACAGGGCGCGAACAAGCCCCTAAAGTTCGGTCATCGTTCATCACACCAGGAATTGACCATGTCCCAAACACTGAGCCCGACCTTCAAGTCCACCGGCGTTGCGCCGCCCTCGTACCTTCAGGCCGACAATCTCGGGCTCTGGGGTATTTACCTGCAACAGGTTGATCGGGTTGAACCTTACCTGGGGCATCTGGCCCGATGGGTGGACACGTTGCGCCGACCCAAGCGCGCGTTGATTGTGGATGTGCCGATTCATATGGACAACGGCACAATCGCCCATTTTGAGGGTTACCGCGTGCAGCACAACACCTCGCGCGGCCCGGGCAAGGGCGGTGTGCGGTTTCACCAGGACGTGACGCTGTCCGAGGTGATGGCGCTGGCGGCATGGATGTCAATCAAGAACGCAGCAGTCAATGTGCCCTACGGCGGTGCCAAGGGCGGCATCCGCGTGGACCCGAAGACGCTCTCGCTGGGCGAGCTGGAGCGCATGACGCGCCGCTACACCAGCGAGATCGGCATCATCATCGGCCCGACCAAAGACATCCCCGCGCCGGACGTGAACACCAACGAGCAGATCATGGCCTGGATGATGGACACCTATTCCATGAACGAGGGTGCCACCGCCACTGGCGTGGTGACGGGCAAGCCGGTTGACCTGGGCGGCTCACTCGGGCGGCGCGACGCCACCGGGCGCGGCGTGTACACGGTGGGCGTGGAAGCGGCCCGGCACATCGGCATGGACATCAGCACGGCGCGCATTGCGGTGCAGGGTTTTGGCAACGTGGGCGGCGTGGCCGGCCGGCTTTTTGCCGAGGCCGGCGCGCGGGTGGTCGCCGTGCAGGACCATAGTGGCACGGTGTTTCGGGCGGCGGGGCTGGACGTACCCGCGCTCTTGGCCCATGTGGCGCAGGTCGGCAGCGTGGCCGGTTTCACGCCGGCCGAGATCATCACCAATGAGCAGTTTTGGGAGGTTGACTGCGACATCCTGATACCCGCTGCGCTGGAGCAGCAAATCACCGCAGCCAACGCCTCCCGAATCAAAGCCAGGATGATCATTGAAGCTGCCAATGGCCCCACCACCCCGGCGGCCGATGACATCCTGCATCAGCGCAACGTTCTCGTGCTGCCCGACGTGATCGCCAACGCCGGTGGAGTCACGGTCAGCTATTTCGAGTGGGTGCAGGACTTTTCAAGCTACTTCTGGAGCGAAGACGAGATCAACGCCCGGCTGGTGCGCATCATGAAGGAAGCCTTTGCGGGGGTGTGGCAGGTGGCGCAAGACAACCAGGTGAGCTTGCGTACCGCGACTTTTATTGTGGCTTGCAAGCGGATACTGCATGCGCGGGAGCTGCGGGGGTTGTATCCTTGAGTTGGGTTCAACGGCTTCTGGAAGATGGGTTGGCTCGGGAATGGGGGCGGGTCAAAGGCCTTTTACGAGATTAGCATCACACGTACCAGTCAATCAATTCAAAACGCTTGCGGCCTTGAATGCGATAGATCGAAAAATCTTGCCTGTCTAAAGTAAGAATGCGGGCTTGGCCTGTGGCTTCTGCCAGCCAGATCAGCGCCAAATCGGCGTAATCTGCATCTTGATCTTGGTATTTTTCGGCCAGCACAGCAATGCGTAAATGCGCCTGCACATCAGGATGCTGCACAGTTAAAGCGCCTTGCGACACCGCTCGCAGCAGTTGCTGGCGCGGCTGCCCGCGCAGGAAAAAGCAACATTCGGAGATCACCGCCTCCAGCGAGACCAGGCTGTCGTTGTGGCTGGACAGCCAGGCCAGCGCTGCCGCGTGGTGCTTTTCTCTGGGCTCAAATGCACTGACCAGAAAGCCTGTGTCCACCAAAGTCATGGTTTTTTGCCTGCCTGGCTGGCAAGCACTTTGCTACGCAGCGCTCCTTTGGAATACGCCTCATAGGGCACTGAATTTGCGGCAGCTTTGGCAGTAGCTCGTCTTTGGATTGGCGCTGCTTGGGGCACGAAAGCCAGCAAAGGATGGCCAACGCGCGCGGGCTGAGATTTGAGCCAACTGTCCAAAGCCCGATGAACGACCTGTGATTTGGTCAGCGCTTGGCTGCTGCAAAAGCTGGCTAAGGCGTTTTCGGTGGCTGATTCAAGGCGGACGGTCAGTGTCATGGTGCGGTTCTCCAGAGCAAACTATAATACAAAATCAATTTTTATGTATTACATCTAGACAGCTTTCCCGCAGACGACGATGCCGCGACACCACGGGGCGTAGCGTGTTCATCATGGCTAAACTTGTGCACGAACTCGAACTCAGCGCTGGTTACTACTACTGCACCGGCCCCTTGAGGGCGTCCGGCACAAAAAACGGCATGACGCCGATGCCCTCTTCAAGCAGCGCTTCGGTTTCGTCAGGCGTGGCCTGCCCACGGATGCCGCGTTCTTCGGTCTCGCCGTAGTGGATTTTTCGCGCTTCTTCTGCGAACTTGCTTCCCACATCTTCGGTATGGGCCATGATGCGCCGCGTCATCGCGAGCCAAGCCGTGGCCAGCGCGTGCTCTGGCGCCAGCAAGGCCGCGACTTCAGTCGCTGCGGTTGAGGTGGGCGCTGCAGAGGCGGTCGATTGCGATGACGCCGTCTGCGTGCTGGTTGAATCTGAAACAGGCTGGCGGGACTTGCCAAAGTTCAGGCGAGGTGCGCTCAGCAGCTTGGTGACCGTCGCATTGCCGCACAGCGGGCATTGCACCAGGCCGCGCGCCTGCTGGTCCTGAAAGTCAGCTTCAGACCCAAACCAGCCTTCAAACAGGTGGCGGTGCTCGCATTGCAGGTCCAGTACTTTCATGGCCGGATTATGCGTCGGCTGCGCAGAATGATATGTTCATGCCTGTCAATCACGGTGTTTAAAAAGGTAACGATAAACGAAGCCGGGGAACGCGAAAGTCACGAACAGCGCCGCCGTGATGGCATAAAACTCCCAGCGCTGCGGTGCAATTTGCCCGGCGCGCTGCTCAAGCGCGAGACCGATGGCACCGACGATCAGGTAAAACGCTACCAGCTCCAGCAGCCGCAACCAGGGCGACTTTGGCTTCTGCAGCGCAATGACGGCCATCAGGCGCTGGCTGACAAACGGCAGGTTGGCGGCGCAAAAAGCGATCACCACCAATATCCAGACTGCGAAGGTTTGCGACACGAAAAAGCTGACTGACTTTGAACTGGCCGCGCTGTACTAGGTCCCAAGCATCTGCTTGATGGCGTTGGCGCAAAGCGTCATCAGGCCACTTGGCAAAATGCCCAGGATCAACACCAACCCGCCGTTGATGCCGAGCACGGCTCGCGCGTCGGCCGGCGCTGAAACTGCGCTGGCGGTGATGGGCTGGTCAAAGTACATGACCTTGATCACGCGCAGGTAGTAGAACGCGCCGATCAGGCTCATCACCACCGCAAAAACCGCCAAGCCAATGTCGGTTGGCTGGCCAGAGGCGATCAAGGCTTGCAGCACCGACAATTTGGCATAAAAACCCACCATGGGCGGAATGCCAGCCAGAGAAAACAGGCAGATTGCCATGATTGCCGCGCAAAGCGGGCTGCGGTCATTGAGGCCGGCAAAGTCGGAGATTTCTTCACTTTCAAAACCATCCCGCGCCAGTAGCAGAATCACGCCAAAGGTGGCCAGTGTGGTCAGCACATAGGTGATGACGTAAAACATTGATGAGCTGTAGGCGTTGGCCGCAGACAGCGTATTTCCATTGACAAAACCGGACATCAGACCCAGCAGCACAAAGCCCATTTGCGAGATCGTCGAATAGGCCAGCATGCGCTTGAGGTTGGTCTGCGCGATGGCGGCCAGGTTGCCGACCAGGAGCGAGCCGATGCTCAGCACCATCAGCATTTGCTGCCAGTCAGGCGCCAGCGGCAACATGCCCTCTACCAGCAAGCGGATGCAAATGGCAAATGCTGCCAGTTTGGGTGCACCGCCAATCAGCAGGGTCACCACGGTGGGCGCGCCCTGATAGACGTCGGGAATCCACATGTGAAACGGCACCACGCCAAGCTTGAAGGCCAGACCGGCAACGACGAACACCAGACCAAACACCAACACCCGGTGGTCCACATTGCCGGAGTTGATGGCCTTGAAGACGGCGTTGATGTCAAGCGAGCCAGTTGCGCCATACATCATGGACAGGCCATAAAGAAGGAAGCCGGAAGCCAGCGCGCCGAGCACGAAATACTTCATGGCCGCCTCTGACGCCGTGGCATTGTCCCGGCGCAGGGCAACCAGCGCGTAACTGCACAGCGTCAGCAGTTCAAGCCCCATGTAGAGCACCAGGAAGTTGTTGCCCGAGATCATCACAAACATGCCCAAGAGCGCGAACATGCTCAGCGAGAACAGCTCGCCACCGCGCAACATGTCGCGCCCGGCCGCATACGGGCGGCCATACACCAGTGTGACCATCACGGCGATGCTGGCAAAGCATTTAAGCCAGTTGCCCATGACGTCGCTGACCACCATGTTTCCAAAACCGTAGCCGGTTTCACCGCTGCTGGCGTAAAGCGCCTGAATCAGGGCAACCAGTCCGAGCGTGATCAGCGTCAACCCATAGGTCAGCGTGCGCCGGGCACTTTTGACGCCCAGATCCACCAGCGCAATCACGCAGGCCATGGTGGCCAATATGATCTCGGGGTAAACCGTGATCCAGCTCAGTTTGTCGATCATTTCCAGGGTCTCATATTTCGATTCGGCGTGAACAGCTCCAATATCGGCATTGCGGTCAGTTCAATTTTGACGTTGCCACATGCTTCAGGAGTGCAGCCACCGAGGTGTCCATGACGTCGGTGAATGGCTTGGGATAAATGCCCATCCACAGTACGGCGATGGCCAGCAGCGCAAGCATGAAGTATTCGCGTCCATTGATGTCAAGCAGCGACTTCACATCATCATTTGCAACCGGGCCGAGGTACACCCGCTTGAACATCCAGAGCGTGTAGGCGGCACCAAACACCAGCGCACTTGCCGACGCAAAGCCAAGCCAGAAGTTGGCTTTGACGGCACCCAGAATCACCATCCACTCGCCGACAAAACCGGCCGTTGCCGGCAACCCGCAGTTGGCCATGGCAAACAGCATTGCAAAGGCTGTGAATTTGGGCATGGTGTTGACCACGCCACCGTAGCTTGCAATCTCGCGGGAGTGCACGCGGTCATACAGTACCCCGATGCACAGGAACATCGCTGCCGAGACGAAGCCGTGGGCAATCATCTGCATCAGTCCACCCGACACGCCGAGGTCGTTGAAAATGAAGAACCCCAGGGTGACAAAGCCCATGTGGGCGACCGACGAATAGGCCACCAGCTTTTTCATGTCTTCCTGGACCATGGCCACCAGCCCGACGTACACCACCGCGATGACCGACAGGGCAATGATCAACCAGGCCCATTCATGTGCTGCATCGGGTGCAATCGGCATCGAGAAACGCAAAAACCCATAGGCACCGAGTTTGAGCATGATGGCGGCCAGCACTGCCGAGCCGCCGGTGGGTGCCTCAACGTGCACGTCGGGCAACCACGTGTGGACCGGCCACATGGGCACCTTGACCGCAAAGGCCGACAGGAAGGCAAAAAATAACAGCGTTTGTGTGGTCATGCCCAATGGCAATTTATGCCAGGTGGCAATGTCAAAGCTGCCACCCGACTTGGTGTAGAGGAAGATCAATGCGATCAACATCAGCAGTGAGCCCAGCAGCGTGTAGAGAAAGAACTTGAACGCTGCATAGATTTTGTTGGGACCGCCCCAGATGCCGATGATGAGGTACATCGGGATGAGCGTGGCTTCAAAAAACACGTAGAACAGCAGTCCATCCAGCGCACAGAACACACCGATCATCAAGCCGCTGAGGATCATGAAGGCACCCATGTACTGGTTGACGCGCTGGGTGATGACTTCCCAGCCGGCGATCACCACGACCACATTGATAAAGGCTGTCAGGGGCACAAACCACAGGGAAATGCCGTCCAGGCCAAGGTGGTAGCTGACGTTAAATCGACCAATCCACGGCGCCATTTCCACAAACTGCATGTCAGCGGTGCCGACATTGAATCCGGTCACAAGTGGAATCGTCAGCATGAGGCTCATCACGGCGCCCACCAGCGCGAACCAGCGGACCGCCTTCGCGTGATCGTCACGGCCCAATGCCAGCAATACAACGCCAAACGCGATGGGCGTCCAGATAGCCAGGCTCAACAAACCCATTTTTATTCTTCTCCCGTGGCGTAGCAGATGCTTGGTAACCCTGTTGCGTTTGCCATTACTTGAGCCACACAAAATAAGTCATCAGCACAAAGATTCCAAGAATCATGGCCAATGCATAGTGGTAAAGGTAACCGGTTTGAAACCAACGCACCAAACCGGAAAACGCGGCAACCACTTTCCAGGAACCATTGACGAGCGTGCCGTCAATCAAAGTCTGATCGCCAACCTTCCAAAGGCTGACTCCCAACCCACGGGCACCGCGCGCCAGGACGTTTTCATTGAACCAATCCAGGTAGTATTTGTTTTCAAGTAGCGAGTACAACGGCATGGCTCTTGCCTTGATGGCAGCGGGCAGGGCCGGATTGACCAGATACATGTAGTAGGCCGTCGCCACGCCGCCCGCCGCCAGCCAGAATGGCAGCGTTGTCAGTGCGTGCAACGCCATGGCGACTGGGCCATGAAATGCCTTTGCCAACTCCAGCATGCCCGGATGGCGGGTCAAATCGACAAAGATCGCGTCGCTGAACAAATGGCCATACAACATCGGCGTGATGGTCAAATAGCCAATCACCACGGATGGTATCGCCAGCAGCACCAATGGCAGCCAGACGACCCAGGGCGACTCGTGTGGCTTGTGGTGACTTTCGTGATGGTCGTGCCCGTCATGGTGGTCATCATGAGAGTGCGCATCGGGGTTTTGGTCAAACCGTTCCTTGCCGTGGAACACCAGAAAATACATTCGAAACGAGTAAAACGCAGTGACAAACACACCCGCCAGCACAGCAAACGAAGCGAAGCTGGCACCGGGAAGATGACTGAGGTGAACTGCTTCAATGATGCTGTCTTTGGAGTAAAAGCCGGCGAACAGCGGCGTCCCGATCAAAGCCAGCGAACCCACCAATGCGGTGACCCAGGTGATCGGCATGTACTTGCGCAACCCGCCCATCCAGCGGATGTCCTGGTTGTGGTGCACGCCCATGATGACCGAGCCCGCCGCAAGGAACAAAAGCGCCTTGAAGAATGCATGGGTCATCAAGTGAAACACCGCCACAGAATAGGCGGACGCGCCCAAAGCGACGGTCATGTACCCAAGCTGGGACAAGGTCGAATACGCAACCACCCGCTTGATGTCGTTTTGAACAATGCCCAAAAATCCCATGAACAGCGCCGTGATGGCGCCAATGACCATGATGAAACTCAATGCCGCGTCACTCATTTCAAACAGCGGCGACATGCGGGCGACCATGAAAATACCGGCGGTCACCATGGTGGCAGCGTGAATCAGCGCCGAGATGGGTGTGGGGCCCTCCATCGAGTCGGGCAGCCAGACATGCAAGGGGAACTGCGCGGACTTTCCCATGGCACCAATAAACAGACAGATGCAGATAACGGTAATGAGCAACCAGTTGGTACCGGGGAAAAGCAGCCCGGTGAGCTCGCCCCGTTTGGCAAAGACTTCACTGTAGTTCAAGCTACCGGAATAAGCGGCAATCAGGCCGATGCCAAGTATGAAACCGAAGTCGCCCACGCGATTCACCAAAAATGCCTTCATATTGGCGAATATCGCAGTCGGCTTGTTGAACCAGAAGCCGATCAACAAATAGGACACCAGCCCCACTGCTTCCCAGCCGAAGAAGAGTTGCAGCATGTTGTTGCTCATGACCAGCATCAACATTGAAAAGGTGAACAGCGAAATGTAGGCGAAGAACCGGTTGTAGCCATCGTCTTGTGCCATATAGCCGATGGTGTAAATGTGAACCATCAGGGAAACAAAAGTCACGACAACCATCATCATGGCGGTCAATCCATCAATCAGGAAGCCGATTTCCATTTTGAGGCCACCCACGACCATCCATGTATAGAGGGTCTCGTTGAACCGCGCATCGTGCTGCACAACGCTGTACAGCGTTAGCGCTGAAAGCACAAATGACAACAGCACAGCCAGAATCGTCAGGGAATGGGACACACGCCGCCCGATGACGTTGCCACCAAGAGAAGTGCCCAGTATCCCTGCCATTACAGCCCCGACCAGCGGAGCCATTGGCACGGCCAACAGGGTAGAAGCAGACAGGGTTTGACTCATGGTGTTGGTTGATGGATCAATCAGACAGACGACGGATTTCGCTGGAACGGCTCGACAAGACTCACGTCTCAGCCTTTGAGGGTGTTGAGTTCATCCACATTGATGTTGGAATTGTTTCTGAATAGCTGAACCAGAATTGCCAGACCAATCGCCGACTCGGCGGCCGCCACTGTGAGGATGAAGAACACGAAAATTTGCCCGTGCATGTCATTCAGGTAATGCGAAAAAGCAACAAAATTCATGTTGACGGCCAGCAACATAAGTTCGATGGCCATCAAAAGGACGATCAGATTTTTGCGGTTCAGGAAAATACCGATGACGGACAGCGCAAACAGGATCGCACCTAGGGAAAGAAAGTGCCCCAGCGTCAAAGTCATGCTTTTTTCTCCTCTGGCGTGATTGCAGCGACGGGTTCTGTAGCCCTGGTGGCATCCATTTTGAGCACCGTCAGACGGTCTTCTGCCCGCACGCGAACTTGGTCCGAAGGACTTGAGTACTTGCTGTCTTTTCTCTGGCGCAGCGTCAGCGCAATGGCTGCGATCATGGCAACCAACAGTATGAAGGCAGCGATTTCCAGCGGGTAAACGTACTGGGAATAAAGCAATTTTCCCAACTCCTTGGTGTTCGAAGTGGGTGCCACAACCTGCCCTGCAAGATCAATAATTTTGACAGCTTCGGTGCTGCGGAATCCCCCCATCAACACCGCTGCCATTTCAAGGGCAAGAATCGAACCCAATGTCGCAGCCACTGGAAAGTGCTTCCAAAAGCCCTGACGCAGACTGTCAACGTTGATGTCCAGCATCATCACGACGAAAAGAAACAGCACCATGACCGCACCCACATACACCAGAACAAGTGTGATCGCCAGGAATTCAGCTTTCAACAAAATCCACAATGCGGCAGCCTGCGTGAATGCAAGCACCAGGTACAGCGCAGCATAAACCGGGTTGCGCGCCGTTATCACACGAAACGACGCAAACAGCATGACCGCTGAAAACAAGTAGAAGAAACCAGTCTTGATGTCCATGAATCAGATTTTTTTTGAGCGTGAATTTCGTATGCGGATTGCGGTGTACTTTGGTGTCGAATTTGCGGTCAATCAGCGGTATTTCGCGTCAGATGCGCGCGCCGCAGCAATTTCACTTTCATACCGGTCTCCAACGGCCAGCAGCATCTCTTTGGTGAAATACAGGTCACCCCGCTTTTCACCGTGGTATTCAAGAATATGCGTCTCGACGATGGAATCGACCGGGCAACTTTCTTCACAAAAGCCGCAAAAAATGCACTTCGTCAAATCGATGTCGTAGCGGGTGGTGCGCCGTGATCCATCGTCGCGTACTTCAGATTCAATCGTGATCGCCATCGCCGGACACACCGCTTCGCACAACTTGCAGGCAATGCAACGCTCCTCACCATTTTCATAGCGACGCAATGCATGCAGACCCCGAAAGCGCGGGCTCAAGGGTGTTTTTTCTTCCGGAAACTGGATGGTGATCTTGCGGCGAAAGGCATATTTCCCAGTCAGCGCCAACCCTTTGAACAACTCTACCAACATGAAGCTGGAGAGGAAGTCCTTGATTGAAAATGCGGTGGGCGCAAGCGATGAAGCGTTGGTAGACATCATTAACTCCAATTACTTCCAGATGGTGAAAGACGTCTGCATCCAGCCACCCACGACGACCAACCACACCAAGGTGAGGGGAATGAAAATCTTCCAGCCCAAACGCATGATCTGGTCGTAACGAAAACGAGGAAGTGTGGCGCGAATCCAGATGAACAGTGTCACAACAGCGCAGGTCTTGATGCCAAGCCAGATCCAGCCGGGGATCCAGTTGAACAGGGCGCTGTCAACCGGGGGCAACCAACCGCCCAGGAACATGATGGCTGCCAAAATCGACACCAGCCACATGTTGGCGTATTCAGCCAAGTAGAACATGGCATACGACATGCCGGAGTATTCGACCATGTGCCCTGCAACGATTTCTGATTCGCCTTCGACGACGTCAAACGGATGGCGATTGGTTTCAGCCAGGCCGGAGATGATGTAGATCAAGAAAATCGGCAACAGTGGCAGCCAGTTCCAGGACAGGAAGTTCAGGCCCATGGCTGCGAACTGGCCTTTGCTTTGACCCGTCACGATGTCGGTCATATTCATGCTGCTGGAGACCATCAAGACCACCACGAGGCAAAAACCCATGGCGATTTCATAGCTGACCATTTGCGCCGACGCACGCAAGGCACCCAAAAACGCGTATTTGGAGTTTGATGCCCAGCCCGCGATCACAACGCCATAAACTTCCATGGACGTAATCGCCATGATGAAAAGCAAGCCAGCGTTAACGTTGGCCAAGGCGGTCTCTGGGCCAAAAGGAATCACTGCCCACGCCGCCATGGCTGGCATGATGGTCAGCACGGGCCCCAACAGAAACAGGCCTTTACTGGTCGCCGCCGTGGGAATCAAAATTTCCTTGCCCAACAGTTTGAGCGCATCTGCAATGGGCTGCAGCAACCCGAATGGACCGACGCGATTGGGGCCAATGCGAATTTGAATCCAGCCGATCAGTTTGCGCTCCCAAAGCGTGAGATAAGCCACTGCACCCATTAATGGGGCCACGATAACGATGATCTTGATAAGAATCCACAGAACGGGCCAAGCCATCGCCACCCACCAAGGCGCATTGACCAGCCCTTGACCCCATGCAAAAATCGCCTCAATCATGCGGTGACTCCTGCATCGGCCACCCCTACAGCAACGCCACCTGCGACTCCCGGTCTGGCATCGGCCGTCATTTGCAACGAAGGCGCCCGGCGAACGGTGCCGTCAAGTGAGTAGATGGCGGCAACTACCGGGTCTCTGGTGGTTTTTGCCAAGTCGATCACCGCGCTTGACGCGTTGCTCAAATGGATCGGAACAACATGGCTGGCCCCAGTGGCTTGATCACCCAGCGCCTTTGCCAGAACATCCTGTGCAGATTCGAAGTCGAACCCCGGCAGACTCAACATATTGGCCAATACCCGAAGCACCTTCCAGGCTGGACGGGTATCACCCAAGGGCCTGACCACGGCATGAAAACCCTGAATTCGGCCTTCAGCATTCACAAACGTGCCCGGTGTTTCGGTAAACGGCGCAATCGGCAACAAAACGTCACTAAAGGCCATATTGGCCTTGAATGGGCTTAGGCTGACCACCATTTGGGACCCACCCAAAACCCGGGCACTGGCGGCACCTGCCGCAGAGTCAAACTCGGGTTCGGTGTTCAGCAACAGGGCAGCTTTGAGCCCGCCCGCCAACATCTGGCCCGCATTCAAACCGCCTTGGGCGGGCATGGCGTTGGCGAGTTGTGCGCCCACAGTGTTCGCCGCTTCGGTGAGATAGCCCACGCTGGCACCGGTCTGTGCGCCAATCCAGTTCGCCAGCACCAAAAGGCTTGAAGCTCTGGCATGGTGGGCTGCGGCATTGCCAAGCAAAATCGCCTTGCGCTCACCGGTCAACAATGACTTGCCGATAGCCTTTGCGGGATCACCTGGCGTACCGGCGACGGGCGCGGCAATGCCTTTTTCCAGCGCAATGGCCACTGCGATATCTGCCAGGGTCTGCACCCAGGAGGACGACGGGGCCAATAGTGAATTGGCAACCGGCATGGCCCAGTCCTGTGACTCTGAATTGAGGACACTGACGACACAACCCAAACGCGCTGCATGGCGAATCCGCAGTGCAAACAGCGGATGGTCTTTGCGCAAATTGGAACCGACTACCAACACGCGTTGCAAGTTTGACAAGGAAGCAATGGAAGTACCAAGCCAGCGGGCTGAACCAGAACCTGTGCCAACTCGTGAAAACTCCGCACTGCGCAAGCGGTAGTCTATATTTTCACTGCCCAAACCACGCATCAAACCACCCGCAAGGAAAAGTTCCTCGGTTGTGCTGTGTGGGCTGACCAACGCTCCAATACTGTGCGCGCCGTGATCTGCTTTGATCTGTTTCAAACCATTGGCAACATATTCGAGCGCGGTCTGCCAATCAACGGTTTTCCACGAACCACCCTGTTTGAGCATGGGTGCAGTCAAGCGTTCTTCACTGTTCAAAGCTTCGTAGGAGAAACGATCCCGGTCCGAAATCCAGCATTCGTTGACTTCTTCGTTTTCCAGGGGAACGACACGCATCACCTGGTTGTTTTTGACCTGAACAATCAAGTTCGCGCCCGTCGAATCATGCGGGCTGACCGACTTGCGCCGCGACAGCTCCCAAGTGCGTGCGCTATAACGAAAGGGCTTGCTGGTGAGCGCGCCAACCGGACAAATGTCGATCATGTTGCCCGAGAGTTCAGAGTCGATTGACGAGCCGATGAAGGTCTCAATTTCGGCATGTTCGCCACGATGCGACATGCCCAGCTCCATCACGCCAGCCACTTCCTGGCCAAACCGGACGCATCGCGTGCAGTGAATGCAACGGCTCATCTCCTGCATGGAAATCAGTGGACCCACGTCTTTGACGGCTACAACCCGCTTTTCTTCTTCGTAGCGAGACGCCGAACTACCATAACCCACCGCCAAATCCTGCAACTGGCATTCACCACCTTTGTCACAAATGGGGCAATCCAGGGGGTGGTTAATCAGCAAGAATTCCATCACCGATTGCTGCGCCTTGATGGCTTTGTCACTCTTGGTGCGCACGATCATCCCTTGCGTGACCGGCGTCGCACAGGCTGGCATGGGTTTGGGCATTTTCTCCACATCGACCAGGCACATGCGGCAATTGGCGGCAATGCTGAGTTTCTTGTGATAGCAAAAATGCGGAATGTAGGTGCCCGCCTTTTCAGCCGCCTGCATGATCAGGCTGCCTTCACCAACTTCTACCTTCTTGCCGTCGAGTTCGATTTCAATCATTGGGTCGCTTTTGGTCGCTCTTGGTCGCACTAGATCAAACGTAGGCCGGGACCATGCAGGTCTTGTGCTCTACGTGGTATTCAAATTCATGGCGGAAGTGCTTGATCATGGCTCGCACCGGCATGGCCGCAGCGTCGCCCAGCGCGCAAATCGTGCGCCCCTGAATGTTGTCAGCCACTGAGTTCAACAAGTCCATGTCGCTGGGGCGGCCCTTACCGGTTTCGATGCGATCCACCATGCGCGACAACCAGCCGGTGCCTTCACGGCATGGCGTGCATTGACCGCATGACTCGTGCATATAAAAGTAACTCAGGCGCTGCAACGACTTCACCATGCAGCGACTGTCGTCCAGCACAATGACTGCACCCGAACCCAGCATGGAGCCAGCCTTTGCGATGGAGTCGTAGTCCATCGTGCAGCCCATCATGATGTCAGCCGGCAATATTGGCGCGGAAGAACCGCCCGGAATCACCGCTTTGAGTTTGCGCCCTTTACGCACACCGCCGGCAATTTCCAGCAGTTTGGAGAACGGCGTACCCAGCGGAACTTCATAGTTGCCAGGTAGCTCGACGTCACCGCTGACCGAATAAATCTTGGTGCCCCCGTTGTTCGGCTTTCCACACGCCAGGTAGGCCGCACCACCATTGCGGATAATCCAAGGCACAGCGGCGAAGGTTTCGGTGTTGTTGATGGTGGTGGGTTTGCCGTACATGCCAAAGCTGGCCGGAAACGGCGGCTTGAAGCGGGGCTGGCCCTTTTTTCCTTCCAGCGATTCCAGCAACGCAGTTTCTTCACCACAAATGTAGGCGCCGAATCCATGTGCGGCATGCAGTTGAAAGCTGTAACCGCTGCCCAATATGTGATCACCCAGATACCCAGCGGCACGGGCTTCGTTCAGGGCCACTTCAAAGCGGTCATAACTTGCGAAAATTTCGCCATGGATGTAGTTGTACCCTACAGAAATACCCATGGCGTAAGCAGCGATGATCATGCCCTCAATCACAATATGTGGATTGAATTGCAGGATGTCGCGATCCTTGCAGGTGCCGGGTTCGCCTTCGTCAGAATTGCACACCAGGTACTTTTGACCCGGGAATTGGCGCGGCATGAAGCTCCACTTCAACCCAGTGGGGAAACCCGCGCCGCCGCGACCCCGCAACGCAGATTCCTTGACGATTGCGATAACCTGATCTTGTGTCAATCCAACCGGTTTTCCATCCTCAGAAGGTACTGCGCCGTCTTTGCCCAAGATTTTTCGAAGCGCTTGATAACCACCCCGCGCTTCGTAGTCCTTCAAACGCCAGTTCGCACCATTCAAATCCGCATAAATCTGCGGATTGATATGGCGGCCGTGGAAGCAAGTCTCCAAACCGTTGGCTTGAAATTGGGCGAGAATTCTTTCGGCAGAGACCGTCATTGAACCTCCACCGCTGGGGACTCGATGCTTGCGCGCAAGCCATCAATCAGTTGATCCAGCTTGTCATTGCCCATGAAGCTGCACATGGAGCGGTCGTTGACCAGCAACACTGGGGAGTCTGCGCACGCGCCCAAACATTCGCTTTGCTGCAATGTGAACATGCCGTCCGCTGTGGTTTGCCCCATATGGATGCCCAATTTGCGCTCCAGGTGCTGCAACGCCGCCTGGCCATCCCGCAGTTGGCAGGGCAAATTGGTGCAGACATTGAGCTTGAATTTTCCAACTGGCCGCTGGTTGTACATGTTGTAAAAAGTGGTGACCTCATGCACCGCGATGGGTGGCATGCCTAAATAATCGGCAATCACTTTTTCACTCTCAACGCTCACCAACCCCAACTCCTGCTGGACGATGGCCAAACAGGCCATCACCGCAGATTGCTTTTGGTCCGTCGGGTATTTTGCGACTTCAATCGCAAACCGGTTCATTGAATGATCAGAGATCATCGGTCAATCTCCCCAAACACAATGTCCATGGTGCCGATGATGGCCACCGCGTCCGCGATCATGTGGCCGCTGGCCATTTCGTTCAATCCCGCCAAATGCGCAAAACCAGGTGCGCGGATCTTCAGGCGATAGGGCTTGTTGGCCCCGTCGCTGACAATGTAGATTCCGAACTCGCCTTTGGGGTGTTCCACAGCAGCGTAGGCCTCTCCCTCGGGCACATGAAATCCTTCGGTGAAGAGTTTGAAGTGGTGAATCAGCTCTTCCATGTTGGACTTCATGGATTCGCGGTTCGGCCCCGCCACCTTGTGGTTGTCAGTGATTACCGGGCCGGGATTCACGCGCAGCCAGTCCACGCATTGCTTGATGATGCGGTTGGACTGTTTCATCTCCTCCATGCGCACGAGGTAGCGGTCATAACAGTCGCCGGTTTTGCCAACCGGGATGTCGAAATCCATTCGGTCATACACCTCGTAAGGCTGCTTCTTGCGCAGATCCCAAGCCACGCCTGAGCCGCGCAGCATGGCGCCGGTAAAACCCAGATTCATGGCGCGCTCTGGTGTGACGACGCCAATGCCCACGGTACGTTGTTTCCAGATGCGGTTGTCGGTAAGCAGCGTGTGGTATTCGTCCAGATATGCCGGGAAGCGTTTCGTGAAGTCATCAATAAAATCAATCAGCGAACCATTGCGGTTGGTGTTGAGCTCCTTGATCGCCCTGGCATTGCGTATTTTGTTGGCCTTGTATTGCGGCATGCTTTCGGGCAGGTCACGGTAGACTCCGCCCGGGCGGAAATAGGCTGCGTGCATACGTGCGCCACTCGCCGCTTCATACATGTCGAAAAGGTCCTCGCGCTCGCGAAATGCATACAGCAGCAAGGTCATGGCACCGCAATCGAGCCCGTGCGCACCTACCCACAACAGGTGATTGAGCAAGCGGGTAATTTCCGAAAACATCACCCGGATGTATTGGGCGCGAACTGGCACGTCAATGCCCATCAGCTTTTCGATTGCAAGGCAATAGGCGTGCTCATTGCACATCATCGAAACATAGTCGAGCCGATCCATGTAAGGCAGGTTTTGGATGAAGGTCTTGCTTTCAGCCAATTTTTCGGTCGCACGGTGCAACAGGCCGATGTGCGGATCGGCGCGCTGGATGACCTCGCCATCGAGCTCCAGCACAAGACGCAAGACGCCATGGGCCGCTGGGTGCTGCGGCCCAAAGTTCAGCGTGTAATTTTTAATTTCTGCCATATCAGTCGCCCAAACGAACGGTTTGCCTAATGCAGGCCCCCATAGTTGTCTTCACGAACGATACGCGGCGTGATTTCACGCGGTTCAATAGTGACCGGCTGATAAATCACACGCTTCTGCTGCGCGTCATAGCGCATTTCCACATGCCCGGTGGTGGGGAAATCTTTGCGAAACGGGTGCCCGATGAAACCATAGTCGGTCAGAATTCGGCGCAAATCATTGTGACCGGCAAAAACGATGCCAAACAAATCGAAAGCTTCGCGCTCAAACCAGTTCACTGAACTCCAAACCTCCCCCAAGGACGCCACAACTGGCAGGTTGTCGTCCGGGGCAAATACTTTCAAGCGTAATCGCTGGTTCAAGCTGACGGACAACAGGTGCGACACGACGCAATAGCGGCGACCATCAAAAGCACCATCCCGGTTTTCCTTGTATTCAGAATAGTCAACACCACACAAATCTACGAGCAACTCGAAATTGCAGCCGGGCGTATCTCGAAGGATTCTTGCTGTCGCCAGATAGTCCGCACTTGAAACCACCACAGTGACTTCGCCCAGAGCCAAGCCGATATGCCTGACTTTGTCGCCTAAAGCCTCGGCTACCACATTTTTCAAGACCTGGGGGTCTACCGAGTAAACAGACATGTCAATACCTTCAAACGCGTGCAATGGTTTGGGTGCGGCGTATTTTTTGCTGCAACTGGATGATGCCGTACAGCAATGCCTCCGCCGTAGGCGGGCAACCTGGCACATAGACATCGACAGGAACAATACGGTCGCATCCCCGAACGACTGAATAACTGTAGTGGTAGTACCCTCCCCCATTGGCGCAGGAGCCCATGCTGATCACCCAACGCGGCTCGCTCATCTGGTCGTACACCTTTCGCAGTGCAGGTGCCATTTTGTTGCACAAGGTGCCCGCCACAATCATCAAATCAGATTGGCGCGGGCTGGCTCGAAAGACTTCCGCACCAAAACGGCTGATGTCGTAGCGTGCCGCCGCTGCGTGCATCATTTCAACCGCGCAACAGGCCAGACCAAACGACATCGGCCACAAGGAACCCGTCTTGGCCCAGTTCATGACCGAGTCATAAGACGTGGTCATGAAACCTTCCTTGAAAACGCCTTCAATTGCCATAACTTGAGCCCACCTTCATTCCTGATTCGTTTTTTTGTTGACCACTGAGCTATTCCCAATCCAGCGCGCCCTTTTTCCATTCATAGACAAAGCCCACGACCAGAATGGCCAGGAACACCATCACCGACCAAAAACCCAGCGGACCAATTTCTTTCAGAGCAACCGCCCAAGGAAAAAGAAAGGCTATTTCCAGGTCAAAAAGGATGAAGAGGATGGCAACCAGGTAATAGCGCACATCAAACTTCATGCGTGCGTCTTCAAAAGCCTCAAAGCCGCATTCATAAGGAGAATTTTTGGCGGCATTGGGTCGATTGGGACCGAGCACAAAGCCTATGGCCTGTGGTGCAATGCCTACTGCAACGCCGACCAAGATGAACAACAGTACCGGCAAATATTGATCAATGTTCATCTTGCTAACTGTTTGGTGCCGTCGGCGAGACTCGAACTCGCACAGCTTTCGCCACTACCCCCTCAAGATAGCGTGTCTACCAATTTCACCACGACGG
>JANOMD010000255.1:0-3573 GCA_031420135.1 Rhodoferax sp.
GTGGTCGTGATCAACAATGAAACATTGAGAAATCTGGCCGCAAAATACGTCTGGTGGAAAACGCCAGACGATGCGGTTGCAATGCCACACAGGGTGATTGCCCAGGTCATGAACATTGGCGACTACGCTGATGTTCAGACACTGGCACATGAGGTGGGGGAGCCTGTGTTGCGAGACGTTCTTACCCATGCACAGGCCGGGCAGTTTGACGAACGCTCCTGGGCTTATTGGCATTACCGGCTAGGCCTGGCCCCATCGGACAGCCTTCCACCAATACCTGTGCGACGGTTTCCATGACCCGTGTGTTCACGCCTTGCCTGGCAATTCTGCCTCCCGCGCAGCAGCGGCTTTGGCCCGAACTTCGGCCTGCGGCAAAACTAGGATTCGCGTTGTACGGAGGCACCGCGATTGCGCTGCGGCTAGGCCACCGACCTTCCATCGACTTCGATTTTTTTTCTGAAAAACCGCTTGATCGCGATGGAATCAGGGCCGCATTTCCCTTCATGCAACTGTCCACTGTTTTACAAGATCAGCAAAACGCGATGAGTGTGCTTGTCCCTTACGGAGATTCCCAGCGGGAACACGTCAAGGTTTCGTTTTTTGGCACTCTGGGTTTTGGTCGGGTGGGATTGCCAGACATTACCGAAGACGGCGTCCTTCACGTTGCGTCAATGGATGATCTGATGGCAACCAAAGTAAAGGTCATCCTGCAACGTGCCGAAGCCAAGGACTACCGCGATATTGCGGCTATGGTCGAGGCTGGCGTCAGTCTGCCCAAAGGGCTTTCAGCGGCTCGCGAGATGTATGGCCTTAATTTTCAGCCGAGCGAGAGTTTGAAAGCTCTGGTGTATTTTGAGGATGGCGACCTTGGTACGCTAAGCAAAAGCGAAAAAACAAGCCTTATCAAAGCTGCAAGCCAAGTACGCGACCTGCCGCCTGTGACGATTCTGGACCGGCAGTTGACGGCAACGCCTTCAAGCCATCAAACCTTGTAGTACTCCCGGTACCACGCCACAAACCGCGCAATGCCGTCCCGCACGCTGGTACCAGGCACAAAGCCAACCCAGTCGTTCAAGGCATCCGTATTGGCATAGGTTGCAGGAACATCGCCATCCTGCAACGGCAGCAGGCGTTTTTCAGCTTTTTTGCCCAAGGCGTCTTCAATGCAGGCGATGAAGTCCAGCAGGGGAACCGGGTTGTTGTTGCCGATGTTGAACACGCGGTAGGGGGCGTTGCTGGTGGCGGGGTCGGCGACGTTTGCGTCATAGGCCGGGTTGGCAGTTGCCACACGGTCCAGCACGCGCACGACGCCTTCAACGATATCGTCCACAAAGGTAAAGTCACGCAGCATGTTGCCGTGATTGAAAACGTCAATCGGCCGCCCCTCCAAGATGGCTTTTGTAAAGAGGAAAAGGGCCATATCAGGTCTGCCCCACGGCCCATACACAGTGAAAAAACGTAAACCTGTGGTGGGCAAACCAAACAGGTAGCTGTAAGTGTGGGCCATAAGCTCGTTGGCCTTCTTTGTTGCCGCATAGAGGCTGATTGGATGATCAACACTGTCATGCTCAGAGAACGGCATTTTGGTGTTGCCACCATAGACGCTGGAGCTGGAAGCATAGACCAGATGATTGACTCCACTATGGCGGCAACCTTCCAGGATGTTGATAAAACCTACAACATTGCTATCAACATACGCGTGTGGATTTTGCAGCGAGTAGCGAACACCCGCTTGAGCGGCGAGGTGGATGACACGGTCAAATTTTTCTGTCTTAAACATGCCTTCCATAGCAGCGCGATCACCTACATCCATCTTGATAAACCGAAATTTGGCGTGATCCAGCAATCGATTTAGCCGACTATGCTTGAGATTGACATCGTAATAGTCGTTTAAGTTATCCAATCCCACCACATCGTCACCCCTGGCTAGAAGTCTCAGTGCAGTAGTCATACCAATAAAGCCTGCGGCTCCAGTTAATAGAATTTTCATTTACCAAGCTTCATAACGTGTGTTGCGGTACCGCATCTTATCGGTGCGAGTGAGTATTCTCGTGGCGGCTACTGCGTTGTGGAGAGTACGGGTTAAAAATTTTACTGTACATAAAAACAGTATTTAATGGATAATAAAAGCCCACCTCGCTTTTGCGGTGGATTTGCAAAGGAAGTTCTTCAACATGCATCATGGAATGCGACAGCCAGCTTTTATGTCCTAAGGGGCTACCTCCTTACGCTGAGCTGCATTGCCTCTCCAACTTCAGCTTTCAGCGTGGTGCCTCGCACCCTGAAGAGTTGGTCACCCGTGCCTGGGCCTTGGGTTATAACGCATTGGCGATCACTGACGAGTGCTCGGTGGCAGGCGTTGTTCGTGCCCACCTGGAGGCTAAAAAGCTGGGGTTGAAACTCTTGGTTGGTGCCGAGTTTTCACTGTCTGCAACTGCACCGGGTGGCGGCTTCAAACTGGTGGCGCTGGCTCGCGACCTGACTGGCTGGGGCAACTTGTGCGAGTTCATTACGGCGGCGCGTTGTGCGGCAGCGAAAGGAAGCTACAAAGTGAGTTGGGAAGCGAGCGACTTCTCACGGTTGCGCCATTGCGAAATTTTGCTAATTCCTGAAACGGTTGGCAATGGCGCTGTCAATTTCGAAACCCTGTTTTCCTATTGCAGCAAGGCCAAGAGTCTATTGGGTTCAAGTCTATGGCTGGTTCTGGAATTGCTGCATGGTTTGGGTGATCGGCTTTGGCAGCACACTTTGGAGCGCATATCTGCCCTGTCGGGCGTGCCACTGTTGGCAACAGGCAACGTACTCATGCATGTTCGCTCACGCAAACCGCTCCACGATGCGATCACTGCGGTGCGCTTGGGCAAACCGGTGTCTGAGTGCGGGTTTGAACTGCAACCCAATGCCGAGGCGCATTTGCGCTCCAGGGAGCGTCTGGCGCAGATTTACCCGTCCGAGTTACTGGCAAATACCCTCATAGTGAGCGCGCGTTGCACCTTCAGCCTGGACGAATTGCGGTACCAGTACCCGATGGAAACCGTGCTGCCGGGCATGACGCCCGCGCAAACATTGCGGCATTTCACCTTTGAAGGTGCCAAAAATCGCTACCCCAATGGCATCGCTGCGCCAGTGCAACAGCAGCTTGAACATGAACTGGCGCTGATCTGCGCGCTGAACTACGAGATGTATTTTTTGACGGTGCACGACATCGTCGCGTTTGCCCGCGGCCGCCGTATTTTGTGCCAGGGGCGCGGCTCGGCTGCCAATTCGGCGGTGTGCTATTGCCTGGGTGTGACGGAAGTTGACCCATCGCGCATGAACATGCTGTTTGAGCGCTTCATCAGCCGCGAACGCAACGAGCCACCCGATATTGACGTCGATTTTGAACACCAGCGCCGCGAAGAAGTCATCCAGTACATTTATTCAAAATATGGGCGTGACCGCGCCGCCATTGCTGCCACCGTCGTCACCTACCGCCCGCGCAGCGCGATCCGTGACGTCGGCATGGCGCTTGGCATTGACGCCGCCTTGATTGATGTGGTGGCCAAAGACCACCACTGGTTTGATGGCGGTTTG
>JANOMD010000256.1:0-6430 GCA_031420135.1 Rhodoferax sp.
CACCATGTTGATTTCGTTGATGGTGCGCCGCCCGCGGCCCCGGCTTACAAGCGCTGGCATGTCAATTGCCTCTCAATGGCCCGAGGCCGAGGCCATCGACGAACCCACCGCCGTCGGTGCACCCAGATTGCGCTGAAGGATGTTGGAGAACTCTTCAATGAAAGTCTCCAGCTTGATCGCAACCCGGTCGATGTCGCGCGCAAAGCGGTTGTAGGCCACTACCGCCGGAATCGCCGCAAACAGCCCGATCGCCGTGGCCACCAGCGCTTCGGCAATGCCAGGGGCTACCGTTGCCAGCGTGACCTGCTGCAGCGATGCCAGCCCGGTGAACGCATGCATGATGCCCCAAACCGTGCCAAACAGGCCGACGTAGGGCGACACCGACCCCACCGAGGCCAGATACGACAGGCTGGATTCCACCACGTCCATTTCGCGCTGGAAGCTGGCGCGCATGGCGCGGCGCGCGCCGTCCATCAAGGTTGGGGTGTCAGCAATTCGCCGCTCACGCAGTTTCTGGAATTCGCGCATGCCGCTGGCGAAGATTCGCTCCATCGGGCCGGAATTTTTGGCGTTCCGGGTGGCCGCCGCAAACAGGTCATTCACGCTGGTGCCGGACCAGAAATCCCGCTCAAAGGCTTCGTTCAGCCCTTTGACGCGGCTCAGCGCAAACAACTTGCGAAAAATCGCCGCCCAACTGGACACCGAGACCACCACCAACAACAGCATCACCAGTTGCACCACCAGGCTGGCATTGAGCACCAGATGAAGTATCGACAGGTCTTGGTTCATCTAGAAGTTTCCATTTCAATTGATTGTGTCTGGCGACATTTTCTGATGTCATTCAGAATTGACCCGGATGGCCCGCTGCAAGTTCCTGCCGGGCTTTTCAAGCCAGCATGGTTTTGAGCCGGTCTATGGCTATTTTCAACTGGTCCATGGAGCTGGCTGTTGAAAAACGCACATAGTTACCAGTTTCTGCATTGCCAAAATCGCGCCCTGGCGTCACCGCCACGTGCGCGCGGCGCATGACTTCAAACGAGAAGTCCCAACTGTCCCTGATGTTCAACCTGGCGGCGGCAACAGAGCAGTCTGCCCATGCGTAAAAGGCACCGTCTGGCATCACCGGCACGGTCAGGCCGAGCGCATTGAGCGCGGGAATGAAGTAATCCCGCCGTGCCTTGAACTCAGATCGCCGCTGCTCGTACTCGGCCAGGCTGGCCGCCTCAAAACACGCCAGTGCCGCGTGCTGCGCCACCGTGCTGGGGCAGATAAACAGGTTTTGGGCCAGGCGCTCAACCACGCCCACCAGTTTTTCAGGCACGACCAGCCAACCCAGCCGCCAGCCGGTCATGCTGAAGTATTTGCTGAAGCTGTTGACACTGATGATTTGATCGTCAAAGGCCAGGGCGGTCTGGCCGAACTGCTCGTCAAAACTCAAACCGAGGTAAATCTCGTCGATCAGGGTGATGCCGCCTCGCTGACGCACAGTTTCGTGAATCTGCTTCAGTTCTTGTGGGTGAATCGACGTGCCGGTGGGGTTCGACGGAGAGGCCAGCAGCACGCCGGTTGTTTTGGGCCCCCAGGCGGCGCGAACTTTGTCGGCGCTGAGCTGAAACCGCTCTGCTGCGGTGGTTGGCACCAATACCGCTGTACCTTGCGCAGCGCTCACAAAATGTCGATTGCAAGGGTAGCTGGGGTCGGGCATCAAGATCTCGTCGCCAGCATCGATCAGGGCCAGGCAGGCCAAGTGCAAGGCAGCAGAGGCACCAGCTGTCACCACGATCCGGCCTGGAGGAATGTTCACGCCAAACCGGCTTTGGTACCAGGCGCTGATACGCTCGCGCAGGGCGGGCAAACCGGTTGCCTGGGTGTACTGGGTGTTGCCATCGCGGATGGCTTTTTGGGCCGCTTCAATCACCAGCGGTGCAGCAGTGAAGTCGGGCTCGCCAATGTTCAGGTAAACCATGGGCCGGTCAGATTCGGCGACTTCGCGGCCCAGCGCCGCCGCCGCCTTCGCCACCTCCATCACGTAAAACGGTTCAATACGCTGGGCCAGCGCGGAAATCTTCATGGCAAAGATGAAGGCAAAGGTTGAGGCACAGGCAGATCGCAGCGATGGGCAACCCGGCTCATTGGCCGGCCTTGCCTTTCTGTCGGTTCGAAGATTTGTCGTGGGCGATTTCAGTTGCGCGAAGCAAGGGGGCGATGCCGTTCAAAACGGCATTGACATACTTGTGCCCGTCAGTGCCGCCAAACTCCTTGGCCAACTCAATGCATTCATTCATCACGACGCGCCAGGGAACGTCAGGGCAATGCTTGAACTCATAGGTGCCGATCCACATCACGCCGCGCTCAATGGGGGAAATTTCCGTCAGTTTGCGGTCCAGCAGCGGCAGGATCAGCGCGTCCAGCTCGCTGGACTGCTCAATGCACCCGCGCAACAGCGCATCAAAATGTGCTGAATCCGCTTTGCTGAAACCGGCCAGATCCCGTGTGAATGCGTCAATGTCATCAGGGGTGTTTTTGCCAATCAGGTGTTGGTACAAACCCTGCAAGGCAAATTCGCGGGAGCGGGACCGGTCTGATTTGCTGCCCGCCTTGCGCGCACCCGTGCTGGTCAAGCCGGTGCGCGATTGCCGGGGAGGGCGCGTCAATGATTTGGGTTGCGGAAAAGGCGTGGAGTCACTCATTCAATGTCACTCAAAAGGTTGGCCATTTCGACTGCAACACGGGCCGCGTCACGGCCTTTGTCGGTTTGTCTGGCAACCGCCTGTGCCAGGTTTTCGGTGGTCAATATGGCATTGGCGATGGGCAGTTGGTAGTCCAGCGCGACACGGCTCACGCCAGCACCAGATTCGTTGGCGACCAGTTCGAAATGGTAGGTTTCACCGCGAACAATGCAGCCCAGGGCAATCAGCGCATCGTACTTGGACTTCTCGGCCATCGCCTGCAACGCCAGCGGCACCTCCAGAGCGCCGGGAACCACAACGTGGTCGATGTCCTTCTCATGCACTCCCAGCGCCAGAAGTTCGGCAATGCAGGCGCTGGCCAGCGCCTCCGTGATGGCTTCGTTGAAACGTGCCTGGACGATGCCGATGATGAGCTTTTGACCGCTCATTCGTGCATCGCCCGTGGTTATCCGGCCTTTGTCGGCACCAAACATGGTGTTGTCCTTGTCATTGTGTAATGGTCCTTGAATGCTGATTTTTGTGCCGTCATCCCTGCTTTGGAACATCAGGACTGACGTAGCCCATGATCTCGAGCCCGTAACCCGTCATGCCCGGGTTGCGCCTCGGGCTGCCCAGCAGGTTCATGCGGTGCACGCCACATTCCCGCAAGATCTGGGCGCCAATGCCATAGGTGCGCAAATCCATGCGGCCTTTTTGGGGTGCATGCGCCGCACGCGCCGTGCCGTTAAACTGGGCCAGCAACTGGTTTGCGCTTTCGCCGCAATTGAGCAACACCACAACGCCTTTTCCATCCGCTGCAATTTTGGCCAGGCTGGCTTCAAGGCTCCATGAGTGCATGGTCCGATTGACTTCCAGAGCATCCAGAACCGACAGGGGCTCATGCACGCGCGCGGTCACAACGTCGTCGTCGGCCCATGTGCCCTTGACCAGCGCCAAATGAACCCCGTGTGCGGGTTTGTCACGAAAGGCAAGGGCGGTGAAGGTGCCAGCCGCCGTCTCGATGCTGCGGCTGCCAACTTTCTCAACCAGGGACTCAACCCGGCTGCGATGTTCAATCAGGTCCGCGATGGTGCCAATCTTGAGTCCGTGTTGTGCCGCAAAAAGTTGCAAATCTGGCAACCGGGCCATGGTGCCGTCGTCTTTCATGATCTCGCAGATCACCGCTGCTGGGCTGCAACCGGCCATCGCTGCCAGGTCGCAACCGGCTTCGGTATGGCCGGCGCGCATCAGCACACCGCCGTCTACCGCCTGCAGAGGAAATATGTGCCCCGGCTGCACCAGGTCGTTGGCACTTGCGTCTTTTGCTACGGCAGCTTGCACGGTACGGGCGCGGTCGGCGGCAGAAATGCCGGTTGTCACGCCCTCGGCCGCTTCAATCGACACCGTGAACGCGGTCCCCATTTTTGTACTGTTGCGCACGGCCATCGGTGGCAATTGCAGCCGTTCGCAATGGGCGCGGGTGAGTGTCAGGCAAATCAGGCCACGCCCAAAGCGCGCCATGAAGTTGATGGCCTCGGCACTCACATGATCAGCGGGCAAGACCAGGTCGCCTTCGTTCTCGCGGTCCTCTTCATCCACCAAAATCACCATGCGTCCGGCGCGCATGTCCGCAACGATATCTGCGACGGGTGAGATCGGTACCGGTGGGCGCTCAACCATTTGCGTTGTCATCATGGGTCACTTGTTGAGGATGGCTTTTTTCAAGTCGCCGCTAAGCATGCGTTCGACGTACCGCGCGATTTGGTCAATTTCGAGGTTGACATTGTCGCCCTGGGTGATTTTGCCAAGCGCCGTGTTTTGCACGGTGTGCGGAATCAGGTTGATGCTGACTTCGCATCCCTCCTTTTGATCGTGAATGCGGTTGACCGTCAGGCTCACCCCGTTGACTGTGATGGAGCCTTTGTAAGCCAGGTATTTGGCAAGCTCGCCCGGCGCCAGCACACGCAATTCCCAGCTTTCTCCAACCTCAGCAAATTGCGTTACCGTGCCCACGCCATCCACATGGCCAGACACCAAATGGCCCCCCAGACGGTCATTGGCGCGCAGCGCCTTTTCAAGATTGACAGGCCCCAACTTTGTCAGCCCGGCGGTTTTGAGCAGTGACTCGGCAGAAACGTCAACTGTGAATTGGCTGGACTTCGCATCAAACCTGGTCACGGTCATGCAGGCGCCATTGAGGGAAATGCTGTCGCCCAAACCTACATCGTCAAGGTAATGGGGCGGACACTCGATGGTCAGGCATTTGCCGTGAGCCAAAGAGTTACCCAGGGCATTGATGGCGGCGATGCGGCCTACGCCAGTGATGATTCCGGTAAACATGCGGCCATTTTCGCAGCAATATGGCGGCTTTATTGATGCGCAAGCGCGCTGGATTGGCTATTTTCTCAGTTCAACCTGTGCCTAAAACTGATCCCGTCCCGGGATTCGGGCCAGAATCCGCAGGTCTGGCCCCAGCATTTGCGTTGATTTAAATTCAAGCTGCACTGCGGCGTCAAGTTGAGACAGCGGGCCAAAACTGGCCATGTCTCTGGCTTGCCCAATCAGTTTCGGCGCCAGGTAGACCAAAAACTCATCCACCAGATTCTCCCGGATGAATGAGCCATTCAGGCGGTGGCCGGCTTCCAGGTGGACTTCGTTGACCTCGCGCCCAGCCAGATCGCGCAGCATCGCCGCTAAATCCACTTTTGCGTTGCTGCCCTGAACCGGTCCTGGCAGGTAGATGACTACTGCGCCGCGCGCTTCCAATGCCGCCTTTTTTTCGGGATTCACGACGGCCGCATAAATATACAAGGCGCGTCCAGGCATGAAAAGCCGCGCATCCAGCGGTGTTTCCAGGCGGCTGTCCACCACCACCAGATGCGGTTGGCGCGGCGCATTGACCAGGCGCACATCCAGGCGGGGGTTGTCCTCCAGCACGGTGCCGATGCCGGTGAGGACGGCACAGGCGCGCGCGCGCCAGGCATGGCCATCGGCTCGCGCCGGTTCAGAGGTAATCCATTGGCTCGCGCCGTTTTCGAGTGCTGTTTTGCCGTCCAGCGATGCTGCCAACTTCATGCGCACCCAAGGCGTTTTGCGAACCATGCGGCTGAAAAAACCAATGTTGAGTTCTCGGGATTCCTCTGCGCCAGGACCCACCTCAACTTCAATGCCGGCTGCCCAAAGCCGCGCAAACCCTTGCCCAGACACGAGCGGATTCGGGTCGGCAATCGACGCGACCACTTTTTTGATGCCCGCCAAAATCAGCGCATCGCAGCACGGCCCGGTCCGACCGTGGTGGGAGCAGGGCTCCAGAGTGACGTACGCAGTGGCACCGTTGACCGAATGCCCCTTGGCCTGCGCATCCCGCAGGGCCACGATTTCGGCGTGGGGGCCGCCTGCTAGCTGGGTGTGACCTTCACCCAAAACCATGCCTGAGGCCGAAACGATTACACAGCCTACTGCGGGGTTGGGATTTGACAAACCGCCTGCCAGCTTCGCTTGGGCAAATGCGTCATCACAAAACGACATGGATTTTACTGAATTGGGACACTAGGTGGCAAGTCCCGCCTGGTCTACAACGCAGAGGACACTGACAAAGGGCTACAGTTCGTATCGGTCAAACTGACAGGTGTACAAACTCTCACCCGACCGGTTCGGAGGATTTTCACCCGTCGCGTCTGCTTCAATAATTCTGATCCGGAAACATCGTTGCGACTTGCTTCGAACGTGCTGTCTGCGAAAAGTCCGGCTTTATCTTTTGG
>JANOMD010000257.1:0-29876 GCA_031420135.1 Rhodoferax sp.
GAAGGCTCCGAGATGCGCGCACCGATGGGCCAGGCGGTGATTGGCGGAGTGATCACCTCGTCGCTGTTGACCCTGGTGGTGGTGCCCGTGGTGTATTGCTACATGGACGATCTGGCGAACTGGCTCGCTCGCCTGTGGGCCCCAAAGCGCGTTGTGCCCGTTCAGGCCAAGTAAAATCCCGCGTTAAGCGCGATTTGCCGCTGGAGAACAAAGACATGAATCTGGAACTTGCCCGCTTCAACATGATTGAGCAGCAGATACGCCCCTGGGACGTGCTGGACGCCAATGTGCTGCACCTGCTGGCGGTCGTGAAACGTGAAGATTTTGTGCCCTTGGCGCACAAGGCCTTGGCATTTGTTGACATGGAAATTCCGCTCACCACGCCTGTAGAAGACGCCATGCGCCTGGGCCAATGCATGTTGGCACCGCGCGTGGAAGCCCGCATGCTGCAGGATCTGGCCGTTCAGAAGCATGAAAAAGTGCTGGAAATTGGCGCTGGCAGTGGCTACATGGCGGCCCTGCTCGCGCACCGCGCACAGCGCGTGATTAGCCTTGAGATCGACGCTGATCTGGCCGCACAGGCCCGTGTGAATCTGCAAAAGGCGGGCATCCACAACGCCGAGGTTCGGCATGCCGACGGTGCCAAAGGCGCGCCAGTCGAAGGCCCGTTTGATGTCATCGTGCTCAGTGGCTCGGTGGCGCAAGTGCCGCACGCCCTTTTGGCAGCACTCAAAACCGGTGGTCGCCTGGCGGCCATTGTGGGTGAGGAGCCGATGATGCGCGCCACCTTTGTGACGCGCTTGAGCGACACTGATTACCGTACCGAGCAACCGTGGGACACGGTCGCCGCCAAGCTGGCCAATTTTCCGCAGCGCTCGCGGTTTACGTTCTAAACGCTATCAGCCTTCAAAGTTGTTAAGGCGACCTCCTTGCCCATGATTGCCCAGATTCGCCCGCGCCAACTCGCCGCCTGGCTGCAATCCGCCAGTGCCGATGGCCCGCCCCTGGTGCTGGACGTGCGCGATGCGCTGGAACTTCAAGCGGCCAGCGTCACGCCGGATGGTTTTACCGTGACCGCGATTCCCATGGCCGACATCCCCGCGCGCATCGCGGAGCTGGACCCCGCCCGACCGATTGCCTGCTTGTGCCACCACGGCATTCGCAGCCAGCGCGTGGCGGCGTTCCTGGAAGCGCGTGGGTTTGCCAACGTGGTCAACATTGCCGGTGGCATTGCGGCCTGGTCCGACGAGCTTGACCCGTCCGTCGCCCGTTACTGAACCGGCCCCGTCCTTGTTAGAAGTCCATCACAGTCCAAAGCATTGGCAGACAAGAATTCGAACCGCATCATTCAACGCCCAACAACAAAACTTTATGACTAATTTGCACCTACTAGCCCCGTTTGTTGCAATCAGCGCCGTTATGACCATGCCGGTGCAGGCGCAGACCCTGGTCACACTGTATGACTCGGCGTTGGGGTTTGACTCGGCATTCCAGTCGGCCAAAGCCCAACTGGACGCCAACCAGTACCGGGCCGAGCAGGCGCGCGCTGGCTTGTTGCCCAGGGTCGCTCTGGCGGCTGGCGCATCCGCCTCGTATCTCTCAATCGGTCCCGATATTGGCCCCAAGACGGATCGCGGCTACGGCACCTTCAATGCCGCCGTGAATGCCTCGCACCCGCTGGTTGGCCCGGTCAACAAGGTGAACTTCGACCTTGCCAAAAAGACGCTGGACCAGGCACTGGCGCAACTGGCGCTGGTTGAGCAGGACCTGGTGGTGCGCGTTACCCAGGCTTACTTTGACGTGCTGGCGTCGCAGGACAGCCTGACCTTTGTGCAGGCGCAGAAGGCTGCCGTGGCCGAGCAACTCGCGTCGGCCAAACGCAATTTTGAAGTGGGCACCTCGACCATCACCGACACGCGCGAGGCGCAGGCCCGTTTCGATCTGGTCCGCGCCCAGGAAATCGCCGCCGAAAACGACCTTCGGGTCAAGAAGTTGACACTGGACCAAGTGGTGGGCAAGCTCGAAACACGACCCAAACCGGTCGGATTGCCGCTGGCGTTGCCGCCGGTGATTCCCGCGGATGTCAACCTCTGGGTACAGCAGTCGCAGGAGATGCACCCCAGCGTGCGGCTGGCCCAGATCGGCCTGGATGTCGCGTTGCTCGAAACCGCCAAGGCCCGCGCGGCCGAGAAGCCGACGCTTGACCTGGTGGGCAATTACGGCACCCTGCGCAACCAGGACGGCAGCGCGTCATCGCCGGTTGGCGCCTGGTCCAATTCGGCCACCATCGGCGTCAATTTCAACATGCCGCTTTACACCGGCAATGCCGTGCAAAACCGCATCAAGGAAACGCTGGCGCTGGAAGAAAAATCACGCAGTGACCTCGAAGGCGCCCGGCGCAGCGTGGCGCAGGCCACCCGCGCCACCTACTACGGCCTGCTGTCAGGCCAAGGCCAGGTGCAGGCCTTGGAGGCGGCCGAAATCTCAAGCCAGAGTGCGCTGGACGCCAACAAGCTGGGTTACCAGGTGGGCGTGCGCATCAACATCGACGTGCTCAATGCCCAAAGCCAGTTGTTCCAGACCAAGCGCGACCTGGCCAAAGCGAGGTACGACGTGCTGGTAGGTGCGCTGAGGCTGCGCCAGGCCAATGGCACGCTCAAGGCCGAAGACCTGCAGCGCATTGACGCGCTGCTGGTGAAATGAGAAAAATATTAACCTGTAGGTTGATTTTCGTCGTTGATTCGCCTGAAAATCGCAGAAAAAACGATCAAATAGGTCTCTAGCTCTCTTATTATATATATAGTTTGCTATTTAGATAATAGCTATCTAAAACACTCAAATCGGCGAGAGCAGGCCCCATTGGCGCAGGAAAAATCGGGTCATTCCGGCAAATGGCTGGTCGTCGCGGGCAGCAGCTATCAATCGTGCACGCGCCCGCAGGCGGATGTCTTCATGCTGGGTCTCCTGGATCACCAGGGCAAAGCCTTCGATGCGGTCGTATTGCGGGTAGCGCAGGCGCCTGAGTTCCTCCCGATTCAGCCCCAACAGCTTTTCGCAGGCCTGCACGGCAAGTTGTGAGGCGGCATTGCCAGGCAACGCCACCAGGGTGACTTCCTGATTGATGGCGTCAACCTGCCAGGCCAGCAAGGCCTCCGGTTCGTCCAGGTAAGGGTGCAGCAAATCGGCCTTCTCCTTGCCCCACAGCAAGCGCAGTTCGGCCTTGAGGCTGACGCCCGGGTTGGGACAGAGTTGCCCGGCAAGCTGCGCCAGCTTGGCGGCTGCGGGCCGTGCGGCTGGAAGCTTCCTGGGCGGCTTCAGCGGCGGGCCTTTCACGTCAAACCGATCTCCTTTGAAAATCTGGTTGCAGATCTGGCAGGCATAGCTGTAGTTGTCATAGGCATAAGCCAGCCACCAGTAGCTGCTTTTGGGGCGGAAGTGTTCCACGTCACCATGGGTCACCACCGCCGTAGGGGCCTCACAGTAGGCGCATTTGTTGAACGATTCCTTTTTCAGGTTGGCCTTGGCCGTGCCCCAGATTTGCAGACTTTTCTGGTCGTTGAAGGGCACCGCACCGGCATTCTCGTAAAACGAAGTGAGCAACACTTTCATGGACTGCTTGAGTCCCGCGCCGACGAACTTGGCCGGAATGTCGGCAGTGCGGCGTTGCAGCGCAATCATGACGTCTTTCCCTTGCCAACCCGCAAAGCGGCATTGCTGATGCGCTCGCCCATGTTCTGCCGCAGCTTTTCCAGATTGAGCTCTGGCACGACACCACCGCTGGACTGCGCAATGGCCTGCGTCAACTCGGCCGAGGCTTTAAGCTGGTGCTGCATCGCCACCGGCAAGGCATCCATGGGCGAGAGTTGCGCCAGCTCGGTACGCTCTGGCGTGCTCAATCGCGAAGGCGCAGTGCGGGCCCTCGAACGCAGCGCCTGCACTCGCTCTGAATCTGCCGACGCAACCCCAAACAGCGGTGCCATCACCTGATTCAGCGTGAGCTGGCTCGGGTCGCCCTGCACCGCGCGAAGGCCCGCACCCCCTGACGGCGCAGACCGCTCGACCACATACAGCTCACCTGCCTGCGTTTGCTGCGCCACCAGTGGCGCGTGCGATGTGGCGATGAGTTGCAGGTTGGGAAACGTATCTGCCAGTACGCCTGGCAACACACGCTGCCAGGACGGGTGCAAGTTCAAAGCCAGCCCGTCAATCAGCAGCACCCCGCGTGCTTTCAACGGAGCTTTGGTGCCCTGCAGGGCCGTGCTGATGCGCAGCAGCACATCGCCGCACCAGGCAACCATGGTTTGGTGGCTGTCAGAGAGCCGTGCAAAAGGGACGGAGCCGTCAGGTGTTTTGAACAATGCCTCGCCCCGGGCGCGGTCAATGCGGTCGAAGGCCAAACCAGGCAACATTTTGTCAAGCAACAGGGTCAGCGCTGCCAGGGAGCCGGCGTCAGCGCGGCCATCCAAATCCATTGCAAATTGCTCGAAAGAAGCCAGCGCGGCATCGGGGGAAAAGAGTGTCGCCATGGCACTTGCCCGGGCGCACATCACGCCAAACCTGCCCGCTTGCGAAAACCCCTGGCCACTTGGAGCAGGCCGACGCGCCGCGCCATAGGCCAGCGTGAAGTAGCTGCGTGGTGAACGTGCCAACGCACTGTCAAGCACCGCCAGCGACGCCTCGTTTTTGGCCAGCGTCTGGCGCAAATTCCAGGCTGGTTTGAGCGTCAGGGTGATGCTGTGCTCCTTGCCGTCCTGCGTCACCACCACGGCACGAACCACCGCTTCTTTTTGGCCGTTTCGCACCCACGGCGCGGGCTCGTTCAGCAAATCAGGCAAGGCGTCGCTGCCCGCCAATACCAGCGCGATGGCACGCAGTACCGTACTCTTGCCAGCGCCGTTGTCACCCAGCAATAACGTGCGTTTGCGCAGACCCGGTTTGCCTTTGGCCGACGCGTCGGGGGTGAAGTCCAGCGCCATGCGGTTGATCGATCGCAACTGGCTGATTTCAACGCGCTTGAGAAACATGGCCCGCTCCCGTTGATGGCATGCACGCCATGCTAGCACTCTGCTCCGACCTTCAGCCTGCCCACCCCACGGGACCTGCCTGCCAAAAAATCAGCGCGACGGGGAGGCCCCTGCAGACGACGGTTCGTGGTAGGTTGCGCCAGGAACAAAGGGGGCCTCTTCGCTGTAAGTTTCAGCGGCAGAACCGGCCTGCGGTACAGGCTGCACAGCACCTGCTTTGAGCGCCGTCGGCGGAAAATACTGCGTATCAAACAACGGCGCCATCGCCGCAGTAGCAGGCTCAAATCCGGTGGATTTCACCCGCTCGGCGGCTTGATCGATTCCTTTGAACGATCGCTGTTCAAGAATCGCCAGCGCTCCTGCCGATCCCAAAAACACGCCCAGGCAGCCTGCCAGAATGGCGTGGCGCGTCCTTGGCGGATCGACGCCCGGCATGGCTTTCATCTGGGCGCGCCGCTCGGTATGCGCACGGCGGTCCATCTTGGGGTTTTCAGAACGCGCCGAAGGGCGGGCCAGGCGGGTTGAGCGGGAACCCGGGTGACCGCTTGAAAGTGCGATTGACATATGCTTCTCCTTGCGAAAGTGACCCAGGTTCACGGCTGTGACAATTGATGAGCCAGTGCCACCATCGTAGGAAAATATCTGCGCCGTGTCATCCACCAAAAGTGTTAGCACCCGCTCTTTTGTACCCATTTGTGAGGATGAACTGCGGCAGCTGGTTACCGCGCTGACAGGCATTTACAGATGCTCACACTTTCTGTGCAGGGCGCAAGGCCGCCGCTGGCTTGGGTGATGTACTAACGCCAATCTGGCCGGTCAACAGGCAATGACGCCAGCAAGTTTTCAATCGCACTCGTCAACTTCCTGACCGCACCGCGGTGCGCCTGCGCAAACTGCAGTGTGCTGGCGCGCGCGGCCTGAATTTTTGCGGCGTCCTGCACCGTTTCGCTGACGACCTTGATGCCCTGCGCCATGTCACCAACCCGTTTTGCAGCACCCGCCGCTTCAGCCCACTGCGCGGCTTGCGAGAAGTTGAAAGTGTGCGGGCCCATCACGATCGGGCAACCGCACGCCGCCGCTTCGATCAGATTTTGCCCACCCAGTTTTGCGAAACTGCCACCCAGCAGGGCCGCATCCGCCAAGCCGTAATAGAGTGCCATTTCACCCAGCGAATCGCCCAGCCAGATGACCGGGCGGGACGGATCAGCCACTTGATCGGGGCCATTGCGCCAGGTGCTTCGGCGCGACACGCCGAAGCCTTTTGACACGATCAAGGCAGCGACTTCGTCAAAGCGTTGCGGGTGGCGCGGCACGATCAACCACTGGATCGCAGCCGCAGCCTCAGCAGCCCCAGGCGGCTGATTGACGCGGTCAGATTTCATCGCGCCTTGCAGTCGATGGTTCAAGCCGTCAAGCAGCAACGCCTCCTCGCCCTCGCGCGAAATCGCAAACAGCACCACGGGGCGGGACTGGCGGCTGCGCCAGCTTTGGCCCTGTGCCAACTGTCCTGCATCAGGCATCGCATCAAACTTGACATTGCCAAAAACGCCTTGCACGTTGGCACCGAGTTTTGACAGGCGCGCCGCATCGGCCTGCGTTTGTGCCCACACGGCCGCCAGCGCTCGATAGGCCGGGCGGGCCAGCCAGGCCAGGCGCAACGACGTCAGCAATGATTTTTCGCTCAAGCGGGCATTGGCCAGCACCAACGGAACTGCCATTTGCTGACACACGGCCGACAGATTGGGCCACACCTCGGTCTCGATCAGGATGCCCAACGACGGTTTGAAGTGAAGCAGGAAACGCCGCACTGCGCCGGGCGTGTCCCAGGGCTGCCAGGCCTGCACATCCCCCGCACGCAGCAGTTTTTTGCCTTCCGCGTGGCCGGTGGCCGTGCCGTGGGTCAGCAACAGCCGGATACCGGGAAAGCGGGCGCGCAGGCTGGCAATCAGGATCGCCGCCGCGCGGGTTTCGCCAAGTGAAACCGCGTGAATCCACAGGTAGCCGGTCGATGGCGCATTGGCCTGTGCAAAGTGGCCCAGACGCTCCTCCATGGCGACCAGATAACCCGGCTCCTGGACGCCACGACGCATCAGCCGTGCGCGCATGAAAGGTTGCGCCAACCACATGGCCCAGGCGTAAAGCAGGCGAGTCACAGTTGGATGGCCGCAACGTCTTGCCAGGCTTGCCAGACTTCATTGACGTCAGGCGCCGTGGCACCGCCCACAGCGCGCTGGTGCAACTGTCCGACCGGCCCGGCACGCCACGCACGCGGCTGGCTGAAAATTTGCACGTGGGGCAAGTTCAGTGCAACCGCCATATGGCTCAAGCCCGAATCCACACCAATGACGCCGCTGGCGGTGGCCATGCGGTCCAACACCTGGGCCAAAGTGAAAGCCGGCCAGACTTCAACGCCTGCGCCCATTGCGGTTGCCAGGCGATCGGCAAAAGCCAGTTCAAGCGCTCCACTGTGCGGCAAGGCAACTCGATAGCCCTGCGCAATGAAACGCTGCCCCAACGCAAGCCAGGCAGCCTGCGGCCATTGGTTGTCCGCCCGCGTTGTGCCATGCGCAAAAACCACCACACGTTCGCCCGCTGCACCGGCCGGTTCTGGTTGCAGGCGCAGTTGGTAGACCGGCGCACCGTCCGCCCCATAGCCCAGCGCGCCCGCTGCCAGTTTGCGATAACGGGCCACGGCGTGGATTCGTTGGGGCATTGCCACGTTGCGGTCCAGCATCCAGCGCACTGGCCACTCATAACTGCACGCCTCGCTGCCATTGGCGTAGGTCGCGCGAAATCCGGCCTGTGTCAGATGGGCACGGCGCGCCACCAACGCGGACTTGATCAGACCCTGAAAGTCAATCACGGCGTCGTAGTTTTCCAATTGCAAGCGCTCAAAAAAAGCGCCCCGCTCTTGACGCGTCGCACGGCTCCAGCGGGTTTTGCGCCAGCGCCTCTGGGCAATCGGCAGCACCTTGCACACGCCCTCAACCCGTTCAACCAACGGCGCAAAGGCCTCTTCCACCACCCAGTCAATTTGCGCCTGCGGCCAGGCGCGCAGCACGTCCTGCACCACCGGCATGGTCTGAATCACGTCGCCCAGCGAAGACAGTTTGACCAGCAAGACCTTCATTGAAACGGATCAATGCGCCGACGCTTCGAGATGCGCATCCGGCTTGACGCGTCTGAGGTGCGCCAGCATTTGCGCCTCGATCCGGTTCAGGGCATCCTGGGTTTGACCTTCAAAACGCAGCACTAAAACTGGCGTGGTGTTGCTGGCGCGAATCAGGCCAAAACCATCCGGCCAGTCGATCCGCAAGCCGTCAATCGTGCTGACCACTGCGGGCAACGCGAATGCAGCCGCTTGAATCAGCTTTTCAACCAGGCCATGGGGCTCGCCCTCGGCGCATTTGACATTCAGTTCGGGCGTGGAAAAACTGGTTGGCAGCGCATCCAGCACGGCGTTGGCATCGGATGACTGGCTCACGATCTCCAGCAGGCGCGCGCCCGCATAGGTGCCGTCGTCAAACCCGAACCAGCGCTCCTTGAAGAAGATATGCCCGCTCATTTCGCCACCCAGGGGCGCGGCACCGCCGGCTTTTTCGATCTCTTTCATCTTCGCCTTGATGAGCGAATGCCCGGTCTTGTACATCAGCGGTTTGCCCCCGGCCGCCGTGATGGCCGGTGCCAGACGCTGCGAACATTTCACGTCAAACAGAATCGTGCCACCCGGCACGCGACTGAGCACGTCCTTTGCAAACAGTACCATTTGCCGATCCGGGTAAATATTGTTGCCGTCTTTGGTGACGATTCCCAACCGGTCGCCATCGCCGTCAAATGCCAGGCCCAGTTCGGCATCACCCGCCTTAAGCGCTGCCATCAGATCGCGCAGGTTCTCAGGTTTGCTCGGGTCGGGGTGGTGGTTCGGAAAATTGCCGTCAACCGCGCTGAACAGTTCGGTGACGTCACACCCCAGCGCACGGAAAATGGCCGGGGCTGACGCGCCCGCAATGCCGTTGCCGGAATCGATCACGATCTTCATAGGGCGGGCTAACTTGATGTCACCCACGATGCGGTCGCGATAGGGTTTGAACACATTGACATTCGTGATCTTGCCTGCGGGCTGCGCAGCAAATGTTTCGGCCTCCATCATTCGGCGGATGGCCTGAATCTCTTCCCCGTAGATGGCGCGCCCGTTCATCACCATCTTGAAGCCGTTGTAATCCTTCGGGTTATGGCTGCCGGTGACCTGAATGCCGCTTTGGCACAGCGTATTGGCGGCAAAGTAAAGCATCGGCGTGGTGACCATGCCCACGTCAATCACGTTCAGCCCGGTCGATGCCAACCCCCGGATCAAGGCGCTGCTCAGTGCCGGGCCACTCAGGCGGCCGTCGCGCCCAACGGCGACCGTGGTTTCACCCTCAGCCTTGGCCATCATTCCAAACGCCCTGCCCAGGACTTCTGCAACCTGCTCGGTGACCGTTGACGGCACAACGCCGCGAATGTCGTAGGCCTTGAAAATGGATGCTGCAACCTGCATGGATTGATTCCCTGAAGTGGTTTGGGTCGCCCGGATTGTAGGCGTGGGCCGGTCTCGTGAAGATGTCCGAAAACGGCTAGTATGGATTCAATGCGTGATTAAAATTCTGACCATGAGCCGCAGTATGCAAGCCGTTGACACAACAACCGACCAGGACGCCCGCTACAGTGCGCTCAAGGCACGCGACGCGCGTTTTGACGGGCTCTTTTTCACCGGCGTCACTTCCACCGGCATCTATTGCCGCCCGGTCTGCAAGGTGAAAGCGCCAAGGCGCGAGAACTGCCGTTTTTTTGACCTGGCTGCACAGGCCGAAAGTGCCGGTTTTCGGCCCTGCCTGCGCTGCCGCCCTGAATTGGCGCCACTGGCCGGGCGCTGGTCGATTCAGGATGCCAGCGCAACCCTGGCGTACCAGGCAGCGCGGCTGCTGGACGAGCCCGAAGCCTGGGGCGATGAACTGCCCACTGTGGACCGGCTGGCTTCGCGCATGGGCCTGTCTGACCGCCATGTGCGGCGAATTTTTGAGGCGCAGTTTGGCGTGTCGCCGCTGCAATACCTGCAAACCCGCCGCCTGCTGTGCGCCAAGCAGTTGCTGACCGATACCGCCTTGTCCATGACCCAAATCGCCGTGACCAGTGGTTTTGGCAGCGTGCGCCGCTTCAACGCCGCTTTTGTGTCGCATTACAAGCTGAACCCGACCCAGCTGCGTCGCGCCGGTGTTGGGGTGGATGGCCTGGGCAGTACCGTCAAGCTCGGCTTTCGACCGCCCTATGACGCGCCTGCGCTGCTGGCGTTTGCCCACAAGCGAGCGATTGAAGGGATCGAGTTTGTGGCGATGCAGGGCAGCTCTGCCAGGGCAGGGCGCACGCTGCGCATGCAAGCTGGGGGCAAAACCTACACCGGCTGGTTGCTGGTTGACATTGATTCTGTCAAGACGCAGGTGCGGCTCACCGTCAGTGATTCGCTGCGTGAAGTGCTGCCGCTGGTGATTCGCCGGGTACGCCATTGGCTGGATCTGGACGCCGACCCGGATGCCATCAACCACCTGCTGCATTCAAGTTTCCCCGAAGGCGACGGTCTGCGAGTCCCGGGCTGCCTGGACGGCTTCGAGCTGGCCGTGCGCGCCGTGCTGGGCCAGCAAATCAGCGTCGCCGCCGCGCGCACTTTGGCACAGCGCCTGGTCAACGCGTTTGGCGCGCCGATTGACACGCCCCATCCATTGCTCACCCGGCTGTTTCCGTCGGCAACGGCATTGGCCGAGGCCAGTGGCGATGCGCTGGGCCAATTGGGCATCGTCAAACAGCGCCAGGCGGCGATTGTGGCCCTGGCGCAGGCGGTGGCCGACAAGCGCCTGCAGTTGCACAGTGGTGCCGATGTTCCGGCCACCATTGCGGCGCTCAAGGCGCTGCCAGGCATTGGCGACTGGACCGCGCAGTACATTGCCATGCGCGCATTGCGCTGGCCAGACGCCTTTCCGGGCGCCGACGTGGCACTGCACAAGGCACTGGGCGTGCTGGGCTCGCGCACCGCTGCGCGCGAGGCAGAAGCGCTGTCGCAAGCCTGGAAACCGTGGCGAAGCTATGCCGTGATTCGGGCCTGGGCGAGCCTGGCAACATGACGCGATGGGCCCCGGCTGATGTCAAAAACAGACCTCGTTCGGCGACTCCCAAGACACATCAACTTTCCCGTGAGGACCATCCCATGAAATTTGACCCCTCGATCGTTCAAACCCGCATTCAGACGCCGTTGGGCGAAATGTGCCTGGCCGCAACCCACCAGGGCCTGGCTGGTGCGTGGTTCATTGACCAACGCCATCGCCCTGACGCGATGGACTTCAAAAACCTGCCGCACCCCTGGCCCCGGCAAGACGCACACCCGACGCTGGTTCAGGCGGCGCGCGAGTTGAACGAGTTTTTTGGCGGCACGCGCCGCGTATTTGAGGTGCCACTGGACATCAATGGGGGCACATCATTTCAACAATCGGTCTGGCGCGCCCTGCTTGAAATTGCGCATGGAAAGACGTCAAGCTATGGCGAAATTGGCCGGCAGATCAACAAGCCGGCGGCCGTGCGTGCGGTCGGCTCGGCGGTGGGGCGCAACCCTTTGAGCGTGATCGTCCCGTGCCACCGGGTGCTTGGCTCGGATGGCTCGCTGACCGGCTACGCGGGCGGGCTGCACCGCAAGACGGCCTTGCTCGAACTTGAAGGCGCGTCATTATTTTGACCACAAGCTGCCGAAGACACCATCACGGGTCACCGATTGAAATAGGGCGTCTTGATATTTACTATTATATAAATAGCAAACTATCTATATAATACGAGAGCTACAGGCCTTTTTTGATTGATTTTCAACTAAAATCGGCATTTCCCTAACAAAAAATTAACCTGCAAGTTAATTATTTTACCCAACGTGGTACCAGGCCACCCCTGCGCCGTCCAGTGATCGGGTCGCTTCCCCGCCTTGGACCAGATAGTTCAGGCAGGCCAGACTTTCGCCTGTAGCCAGGTTCAGCAGGCCGCTGTCGGTCTCGTCAATGCTGCGGCCAAACAGCGAGGCAAAAACGTCAATCGCCCGCCTGGGTTCCTGTAGCGTTTTACGCAGCCGGTCCAGCGCGCGCACCTGCGAGGCGGCCAGGTAGTCCAGCCGCGCATGCAGGCCGCGAAAGCAATCGTTGTGCGACGGCAGCACCAGCACATCATCGGGCACTTCGCGCTTGAGTTTGGCCAGCGATTCAAGCCAGTCGTGCATCGGGTTGGCTTCGGGCTCGGTCGGGTGCACCGACACGTTGGACGAGATCTTTGGCAGCACCTGATCGCCTGAAATCAGGAGTTTCAAGTCAGCGCAGTAAAAGCAGGCGTGCTCCGGCGAATGGCCGGTGCCCACGATGACGCGCCAGGTGTTCATGCCAATCTTGAATTCATCACCGTCGGCAATGCGCCGGTAGCTTTGCGGTAGGGCGTAAATATGTTTGCCAAAATTGCCAAAACGGGTCTGGTAGTTTTCAATGGCGGCGTCGCTCCAGCCGGCCTGGCGAAAGAAGTTGACGCCCTCCGGGGGTGCTTCGCGTCCGGTGTCAGCCGTCAGCACGCGGCAGTTCAAATATTCGAGCCGGGTCATCCAAAGCGAACAATTGAACTTGCGCGTCAGCCAGCCGGCCATGCCGATGTGGTCCGGGTGCATGTGGGTGGCGAGCACGCGGGTCAGCGGGCGCTGGTCTTGCGCCATGGCGAACAACGAGCGCCAGGCGGCCACGGTTTCATCGGTGTGCAGGCCAGTGTCAACCACCGCCCAGCCGTGTTCGTCGGCCAATCCCCAGATGTTGATGTGATCCAGCCTGCCCGGCATCGGCATGCGCATCCAGAGCACGCCGGGCGCGACTTCAAGCGCCTTGCCCGTCTCGGGCGGGGCGTCAAACGGATAGATCAGCGTGGGCTTGACCAAACGCTCCCGCCGGAAGGTCTGAAGTGAGGCGTCTGATGACATGGGGTGGGTCGGTGACGACGGTTGAATGGTGCCGATTGTCGGAATCGAACTGACGACCTTCCGCTTACAAGGCGGGTGCTCTACCAACTGAGCTAAATCGGCACTAGATTCATTTTACAGGAGGCAACGCGGCATCATGGGCCTTGCACGCGAAACTGCCGGGAATCATTTCACCCGCTTTAACGCCGGGCGTGGCCCTTGTGGCGGGCGGGGCGGGCGGGGCGGGCGGGGAGGTTGGCTGTCGCCAGAGCTTGAATCGGAAATGAGTGGGGCCAACTGCAGCGACTTGCTGTCGACCGCCGCCAAAGCCGGGCGGGCGGTGCCGCCGGATGGCACAACTGACGCCAAGACAACCGGTGATGCATCCGTCGGGCGCGCGCCCTGGGGTACTGACATCGGGAACGACATGCCCTGACCGTTTTCACGGGCGTAGATGGCGATCACACGGCTGATTGGCACCATGATTTCACGGGCGCTGCCGGCAAAGCGCGCCTTGAACTCGATGCACTCATTGCCCAGCTTCAAGGCGCTGGTCGCATCGAAGCTGATGTTGAGCACGATTTCGCCATCCTTCACATACTCGTTGGGCACGCGCACGCTGTCGTCCACCAGCACCGCAACATACGGCGTCAAGCCATTGTCGGTGCACCACTCGTACAGTGCCCGAATCAGGTAGGGGCGCGTGGAAGTGGTGTCTTTGGTGTCGATCATGGGGCTTATGGTAGCAATTCAACAGTGGCGTTTTTCAGATGTATTTGCGCCGGGCCGCCCCAAGCAAAAATGCAGCCCCCTCGGGGGGCAGGGAGCCACACATAGTGGGCGACCGTGGGGGCTATTTCCTCATGACCTTTTCCGACGGCGTCAACGCTTCGATGTAGGCGGGGCGTGAAAAAATCCGCTCGGCATACTTGAGCAACGGCGCCGCATTTTTGGAGAGGTCTATGCCGTAGTAATCCAGCCGCCACAGCAAGGGTGCGATAGCCACATCCAGCATCGAAAAACTGTCGCCCAGCATGAACTTGTTCTTCAGGAAAATGGGTGCGAGCTGGGTCAGGCGGTCGCGGATATGCGCGCGTGATTTTTCAAGCATTTTCTCGTTGGCCTTGGCCGCCCGCGACTCCAGTGTGGACACGTGGACGAACAGTTCTTTTTCAAAATTGAGCAGAAACAGGCGCACACGGGCACGGTCAACCGGGTCGCCAGGCATCAGTTGCGGGTGCGGAAAGCGCTCGTCGATGTACTCATTGATGATGTTGGATTCGTACAGAATCAGGTCGCGCTCAACCAGTATCGGAACTTGACCATACGGATTCATCACGTTGATGTCCTCCGGCTTGTTGTAGAGGTCTACGTCACGAATTTCGAAGTCCATTCCCTTCTCAAACAGCACAAATCGGCAGCGGTGGGAAAAAGGGCAGGTGGTGCCTGAATACAAGACCATCATTTTTTGGGACTCCTAAAAATTGAAAAGAGTGGGAGCAAGATGCGGACCCACTCATCGAGGCTGCGCGCCGGGCCAAAGCCCAGCCGGGCATTGACCTGCTAGCTCGCGTTATTTCACGTCTTTCCAGTAGGCAGCATTGAGGCGCCAGGCGAAAAAGGTGAAGATGCCCAGGAACAGAAGCACCCACACACCCACACGGACACGGTTGTGCTGTGCTGGTTCGCCCATCCACTGCAGATAATTGACAAGGTCACCCACGGCCTGATCGTACTGAAGCGGCGTCATGCTGCCGGGCGTGACCTGTTCCCAAGCTTTGAAGATCTTCTCTTCACGACCGTGCTCAAGCCGGGTGTCAAACACCGGCTGGCGATTGCCTTGCAACTCCCACAACGCGTGCGGCATGCCAACACTGGGGAAAACCAGGTTGTTCCAGCCCGTGGGCTTGGTGCTGTCCGGGTAATAGGTGCGCAGGTAGGTGTAGAGGTAATCGGCTCCCGACCCTTGCCCGCCGGCTGCACGGGAGCGCGCAATCAAGGTCAGGTCGGGTGGATTGGCACCAAACCATTCCTTGGCCTGCTTTGGGTCAATCGATGCCTTCATGGTTTCGCCGACCTTGTCGGTGGCGAACAGCAGGTTGTCCTTGATTTGTTGCTCAGACAGGCCAATGTCGCGCAGGCGGTTGTAGCGCATGTAGGCCGCTGAATGGCAGTTGAGGCAGTAGTTGACAAACAGCTTGGCACCGTTTTGCAGCGATGTCATGTCGTTGATCTGATTGGGCGCCCTGTCCCAGGCGATGCCGCCGGTGGCGGCTTGCGCGGTGCTGAGCAAGCCCACGACAGCAACCAGGGTGACCAGGCATGTTTTCATCAATCCGTAAGTTTTCATGTTTGGCATCGTCCGATCAGTGCGGGGCAAAGGTAACCCGGCTGGGCACCGGTTTGGGCGCGCCCAACTGGCTCCACCAGGGCATCAAGATGAAGAAGCCGAAGTAGAACAGCGTTCCGACCTGCGACACCCGCTCGCCAATCGCCGACGGCGGTTGCACCCCCAGGTACGCCAGAACCACAAAATTGATCACAAAAATAGCATACAGGTACTTGTGCCAATCAGGGCGGTAGCGGATGGATTTCACCGGGCTGTAGTCCAGCCAGGGCAGGAAAAACAGGATGATGACCGCGCCGCCCATCACCACCACGCCCCAGAATTTCGCATCGATCGACAGCATCATCGCCGCAACGCCAAGCGCAGCAAGGATAAGAATGGCTTTGAACAGCAATGGCATTTTGAACTTTACAACTGCCAGCAAGGCACCTCCCACCACGCAGGCAATCAGCACGACCATGAATTCACCGGTAATAGCGCGCAGCATCGAGTAATACGGCGTGAAGTACCAGACCGGTGCGATGTGTGCGGGTGTCTTGAGCGGATCGGCGGGAATGAAGTTGTTGTACTCCAGGAAATAGCCACCGACCTCTGGCGCAAAGAAGATGATCGCCGTGAACACCATCAGGAAAATGCTGACCATGAAAATGTCATGCACCGTGTAGTAAGGGTGAAAGGGAATGCCGTCCAGCGGGTGGCCTTTAGCGTCTTTGGGCGCGCCAGGAGCCTTGATTTCGACACCATCCGGGTTATTTGAGCCTACGTCATGCAACGCCACCAAATGCGCAGCCACCAAGCCCAGCAGCACCAAAGGCACGGCGATGACGTGGAAGCTGAAAAAACGGTTGAGTGTGGCATCGCCCACCACATAGTCACCGCGAATCAGCAGCGCCAGGTCGGGGCCGATGAAGGGAATGGCGGCAAACAGGTTGACGATCACCTGGGCACCCCAGTAGCTCATTTGACCCCATGGCAGCAAGTAGCCCATAAAGGCCTCAGCCATCAAGCACAAGAAGATCGCGCAGCCAAACACCCAAACCAATTCACGCGGCTTCCTGTAACTGCCGTAAATCAAACCCCGGAACATGTGCAAGTACACCACCACGAAGAAGGCCGACGCGCCCGTTGAGTGCATGTAGCGCACCAGCCAGCCCCAAGGCACGTCGCGCATGATGTACTCGACCGAGGCAAATGCCTGTGCGGCATCGGGCTTGTAGTGCATCGTCAAAAAGATGCCTGTCACGATCTGTATAACCAGCACCAGCATCGCCAGCGCGCCAAAGACGTACCAGATGTTGAAGTTCTTCGGCGCGTAGTACTCCGACATGTGAACTTTGTAGGCATCAAAAGCGGTCGGAATCCGGTTTTCAAACCAGTTCGTGACCTTGGCGCCGACCGACGCATTGGGGGAAATTTCCTTGAATTCAGCCATTTAATTTACCTCAGGCTTTTTTATCTTCACCGATCAGCAAACGGCTGTCGGACAAATACATATAGGGCGGCACTTCCAGGTTGTCGGGTGCCGGCTTGTTCTTGTAAACCCGCCCGGCAAAGTCAAAAGTGGAGCCATGGCAGGGGCACAAAAAACCACCTGCCCAGTCGTCCGGCAGGGATGGTTGCGGGCCCGGCTGGAATTTGTCGGAGGGTGAGCAGCCCAGGTGCGAGCAGATGCCCACCGCCACGAAAATTTCAGGCTTGATTGAGCGGCCTTCGTTGCGCGCGTAAGCGGGCGTGAGTTCGTCGGGTTTGCGCAAGGATTTTGGGTCGGCCAACAGGCTGTCAACCTTCGGCAGGCTGGCAAGCTGCTCGGGCGTGCGCTTGACAATCCAGACCGGCTTGCCCCGCCACTCGACCGTGAGCTTTTCGCCCGGTTTCAAGGCGGAAATATCCACCTCGACCGCAGCACCGGCGGCCTTGGCGCGCTCGGAAGGCTGAAAAGTGCTGACAAACGGCACAGCCACAGCACCGATTCCAACCGCTCCGGCACAACTTGAAGCAATTAGCCAAGTCCTTTTACTGCCATCAATTTGGCCACTGCCAACCGGGGTGTCACTCATGGGAATCCTCAATGAAAACGTCGCTCAAATGCTATAACTTGGGGTCAACCTGGGATTGTAGCGGAGCGAGGCTGCCTCATTTTTCGCGGAATCGAGCACTCGACAAGAGCCAAAAGTCCGTGATACTTGCAGTCTTCTAAACCACATTAGGAGAATAGACATGGGCATGATGCAGGAATTCAAGGACTTTGCGCTCAAGGGCAATGTCATGGACTTGGCAGTGGGGGTGATCATTGGCGGCGCGTTTGGCAAAATTGTTGATTCAATCGTGGGTGATCTGATCATGCCCATCGTCGGCAAGATCTTCGGGGGAGTTAACTTTTCGGAGATGTACATCATGCTGGCGCCACCTGCCAAGGCGGTGGAGGGCATCGCCAGTTACGCGACACTCAAGGCTGCGGGCGCCAACCTGTTTGCTTATGGCAACTTCATCACCATTGCGGTGAACTTCACAATTCTCGCGTTCATCATCTTCATGATGGTCAAGCAGATGAACCGCTTGAAGAAAGAAGCGGCTCCTGCCGTACCGGCAGCGATCCCGGAAGACGTCATGCTGCTGCGCCAGATTCGCGACAGCCTGAAAAAATAGTCTTTTAGCGCCGATTGGGCTGGGCAAATGGCCCAAATGCCTGCCCGCAACCGCTCGCGGCAGGCATTTTTCAGCCTGATTGGCGCCCGCCGACTACAGATGACCCCAAAACTTGCCGCAGATTTCAACCGGCCGCCAGACGCGACAGCGCCCTGGCCATCCGTATCGCTTCGATCAAGCTGGCTGCATCGGCCGTTCCTGTGCCGGCGATGTCAAATGCCGTACCGTGGTCCGGGCTGGTGCGAACCAGCGGCAATCCCAGGGTGACGTTGACGCCCTTGTCCACCCCCAAATACTTCACCGGTATCAAACCCTGGTCGTGGTACATCGCAACCACGACGTCAAATTCCCCGGTTTTTCCTTTCGCGGCGCGCGCCCGCATAAACACAGTGTCGGGCGCGTAGGGGCCATGGGCGTCAATTCCTTCCTGACGCGCGGCACTGATTGCAGGTGCGATAAAGCGCAATTCTTCATGGCCAAACAAACCGCCCTCGCCCGCATGCGGATTTAGTCCAGCGACACCCATGCGGGGCTTGCGGCCCAACATGGTTGCCACTGCACGGTGGGCAATTCGCAAGGTTTGCAACACATTGTCAAACGTGACAGCGTCAATCGCATCACGAAGAGCCACATGAATGCTGACCAGCACCACTTTCAGTTCGTCATTGGCCAGCATCATGCGCACAGGCACTTCCGCCACCGGTTTTCCGAGATGTGCGGCGGCCAGCGCCTGCAACATTTCCGTATGGCCTGGAAACCTTGAGTGCGGTTCACCCGCCAACGCAAGCGCCTCTTTGTGAATTGGCGCCGTGACGATCGCGGCCACCTCACCCCGCAGTGCCGCTTCTGCAGCCCAGACGATGCTTTGCGCCGCAGCTTTTCCAGCCAGCCCACTGATTTTCCCGATGGCAAACGGGCCAGCAACAGGACCGGCATCGCCCTGCGGCTGCAACACCGCGATGCAGCGTGGCGGCAAATTCAAACTGCCAGCAGCGCTTTCAATCACGACCACGGGAAGCGGAATCTGACCCGTGCTGACGGCCCTGACCGCGCCGCGAACCGTTGCAACATCACCCACCACAAAACAGGCTTGCGTCAGTTGCGGCGCATCGCGAAACGCCTTGGCGATGATCTCTGGCCCTATGCCGCTGGGGTCACCCAGAGTGATGGCAATCGGTTTCATGGAAGAACCCCATTGGCAGCCCGCGCATTACACGAAGTGAAAAGCGTGGGGGCCATATTCATGCCGGGTTGTCAATGTCGATGAACTCATGCACAACCCCCAGAGTTGCCGCGATGTGCGCCGCCACTGCGGGTGCGCCATACCGCTCGCTGGCGTGGTGTCCGCAGGCAATATAGGCCACGCCACTTTCTCGCGCATAGTGGGCCTGTGGCTCGGAAATTTCACCGGTGATGTAGGCATCGGCGCCAGCCGCAATCGCAGCTTCGAAATAGCCCTGCGCGCCACCTGTGCACCAGGCTATTTTGTAGATTTCTCTGGTAGGCCCCTCGACCAGCAGCACCGGTTTTTTCAAGGCTTTTTCAACATGGTTGGCCAGGCTCTGGGCTTTGGCAAAACTGCGTCCGTCAAGCCGGCCACCCAGAAATCCCAAGTCCTGCTCGCCAAAGCGCCCGGATGGGCCGTCAATCGCGGCCAAGCCCAATTTGAGCCCGAGTTGCGCGTTGTTGCCCAGCACCGGGTGGGCGTCCAGCGGCAAATGGTAGGCGAACAGATTGATGTCGTGTTTCAGCAGCAGGGCCAGGCGCTGCTTCATCCAGCCGGTGACGCGCCCATCCTGACCGCGCCAGAACAGGCCGTGGTGTACCAACAAGGCATCGGCTTTCGCAACGATGGCCGCTTCGATCAGCGCGCGGCTGGCGGTCACGCCGGAAACGATTTTCTTGATGTTCACCCGCCCCTCCACCTGCAGGCCATTCGGTCCGTAGTCTTTGAACCGGCCAGGTTGTAGCAGGGCATCCAAGGCATGCAGGAGTTCGGCGCGTGAGGTCATGCAATATTGTCTCATCAGCATGGATGCCAGCGCGCCTACAATTTGCCCATGAAACGTCTTTGGCTCCTGTTTTCACAAACCGCCACCGTGTTGCTGGCGGCCTATTTTGTGGTCGCGACCCTGAAGCCCGACTGGATCGGAAAAGGCCAGCTGGCCCCGGCGGCGCTGATGCTGTCTGAAGCGCCCGCAAGCGTTGCCTCAGCGGTTCCGGCCAACAGCTTCCGGCTGGCTGCACAAAAGGCAGCACCGGCGGTGGTGAGCATCAATACCAGCAAAGGCGCCAGGGTCGATCCGCGCTCGAACGACCCGTGGTTCAAGTTTTTCTTTGGCGAGCGCGACAACCTGCCACAAACCGGCCTGGGCAGCGGCGTGATTGTGAGCGCCAGCGGCTATATTTTGACCAACAACCATGTGGTCGAAGGTGCCGACGAAATTGAAGTGGTACTTAACGACAGGCGCCATGCAGCCGCCAAGGTGATCGGAACCGACCCCGACTCCGACCTGGCCGTGCTGAAAATTGAACTCGACCGCCTGCCCGCCATCGTGATTGGCAACTCCGAAGGCTTGCAGGTTGGCGATCAGGTGCTGGCCATCGGCAACCCGTTTGGCGTGGGCCAAACCGTGACCTCCGGCATTGTCAGTGCCCTGGGCCGCAACCAGTTGGGGATCAACACGTTCGAGAATTTCATCCAGACCGACGCCGCCATCAATCCCGGAAATTCGGGCGGCGCGCTGGTGGATGTGAACGGCAACCTGGCCGGCATCAACACCGCCATTTACTCCCGCTCCGGCGGCAGCATGGGGATTGGATTTGCCATTCCGGTGGCCACCGCAAAAATGGTGTTGGAGGCCATTGTGAAAGACGGCCAAGTCACGCGCGGCTGGATTGGCGTGGAGCCCAATGAGCTGTCGATCGAGCTTGCAGAAACCTTTGGCCTGAAGGTCCCTGCCAATGGCAAGCTGCCCTCGATGCAGGGCGTGATCATCACGGGCGTGCTGCAAAACGGCCCGGCGGCGCAATCCGGCATTCGCCCGGGCGACATCATCACCAGCGTGTCGGGCCAGCCCGTGGCCACCGTGGCCGAACTGCTGAGCCGCGTAGCTGCCCTCAAACCCGGCACGGCGTCCAAATTCAGCCTGCTGCGCCGGGAGGAGAAAGTCGATCTGGATGTGACGCCTGGCGTGCGGCCCAAACCAGCGCGTCAGGTTCGGTAATTTAGGACTTTGCCGAGTCCGCCGCCTCTGAGCCGTTGGCCGCATCGGCAGGCGCCTTGGTGTGCTTGATGAAGATCTGGGCGCACCAGATGCCTATTTCGTACAGAAGGTACATCGGCACCAACAGCGCAATCATCGACACCGGATCGGGCGGCGTGACAATGCCCGCTACGGCAGCCGCTCCCACTACAAAATAGGTGCGAAATGCCTTGAGCTGCGCGATGGTGACGATGTTCATGCGGGCCAGAATCACCACCGCAATCGGCACTTCAAACGCGACGCCAAAGGCGATGAACATGGTAATGACAAAATCAAGGTAGGCCTCGATATCGGGGCTCACCGCCACCGACATCGGCGCCATTTTTTGAATTGCCGGAAACGCCTGGCCGAAGACAAAAAAGTAGCAAAACGCGGCGCCGGTGTAAAACAGGATCGTGCTGGCGGCCACCAGCGGCAACACCAGTTTTTTCTCGTGCCGGTAAAGGCCGGGAGCCACAAACGCCCAGACCTGGTAAAGAATCCACGGCAATGCCAGACCCACAGCGGCCAACACAGAAACCTTGATCGGCACCAGGAACGGCGAGACCACGCCGACCGCGATCATTCGCGAGCCTTCTGGAAGGGCTTTGACCAGCGGCATGGCCAGCAGGTCGTAAAGCTGCGACGGGCCGGGGTAAAACAGCAATACCGCCAAAATGGCACCCACGCCGTACAGCGCTTTGAGCAGGCGGTCGCGCAACTCCACCAAATGCTGGACAAACGGCTGCTCCGTGCCTGCCAGTTCGTCGTCTTTGGTGGTTTTGCCGTCTTTGTCGGTTTTGAAATCAGTCATCCGCTTAGAAGTTTCGGTCGAAACCTGGCGACTCGCGCTGCGCCTGACAATGCTTTGGTTCGTGTGCCGGTACGGGCTTTGTACCAGCTCGGCGTGGCACCTTGCTTCACGCGCCATTTCTTTTTAGGGTGCTTGTACTGCGGAAAGCTTGGCGTGGGTTCGGTGTAGCTCAGGCCTGATGCCGTTTGGGTGGCTTCGCTCCAGCTTTTTTCGAAATCGCTGGCCCCAGTCTGGATCGAGGTTTCGACATCCCGCGCCGCGTTTTCAACCGTGTCTTTCATTTTCTTGAGTTCGTCCAACTCCATCGAGCGGCTGACCTCGGCCTTCACATCCGCTACGTAGCGGCGTGCACGGCCCAACAATGTGCCAATGGTCTTGGCTAAGCCAGGTAGCTTCTCGGGGCCGATGACCACGAGTGCAATTCCACCGATGATGGCGAGTTTGGTAACCCCGATATCGATCACTTACATGCCACTCGCGAAATCAGACGTGAACCTTAGCGTTGCGCCAAAACCTGGCTCAGATTTTGGTTTTGGCTTCAACGTCGATGGTTTCCTTGGCTTGCGCCGTGGTCGAACCGACCTGCTGGGTGGCACCCGCCGCAGCGGCTGTAGCGGCATCAGCGGTTTTGTCTGCACCGTCCTTCATGCCGTCCTTGAAGCCTTTGACAGCTCCGCCCAAATCACCGCCAATGTTGCGCAGTTTTTTGGTGCCAAAGATCACCACGATGATGACCAGAAAAATAATCAGGTGAGTAGTTGAAAATCCCATGGGTTTCTCCTTGCGTGTTAAGTCGATTTTAGACCGGTAATGGTTCATTGGGGCCAATGCCTGGATTTGTCACCGGAAATTGTGGGATTACCTTGCCGCAGCCGCTTCACGACTGCAACCGGTTTGACCAGTTTCCTTGCGGCCCGGCTCAACCCCGAAGCCAGGGCCGTGGGCCACCCATGACGTGAATGTGCAAATGATGCACCTCTTGCCCGCCTTCTGCGCCGGTATTGGCAACAATACGAAACCCTCCTTGTGGGTAGGGATTGCAGCCCTCCTGCATCGCCAGCTTGGGTGCCAGCGCCATCATGCGGCCCAGCAACCCCGCATGCTCGTTGGTGACCTGCGCCATCGACGGCACATGCACCTTGGGAACCATCAAAAAATGCACCGGCGCCCACGGGTGAATGTCGTGAAAGGCAATGATTTCATCGTCCTCATAGACCAGTTTCGAGGGAATTTTGCCTGTAGCGATTTTGCAGAACAGGCAATTGGGGTCGTGCGTCATGGAATCTGTTGTTACCTTGTTTAATTGCGTCAAACGCCGACCGGCTGGTTCTTGTTCATAGCCACCATGCCGCGGACGATGCGGTACAGGAACCAGATCGAGATGATCAACCAGGCAATTGCGCCCGGCAGGTACAGCAGCAAAAACAACGGGAAGGTCGCCACATACAAAATGCCCGCCCAAATCACCGAGCGAATCCGCCATGAAAAATGACTGGCCTGCCAGGTGCCCGCCGCGTCATCTTTCTTCACCAGATCGATCACCAAAGCGATGATCAATAAAACCAGCCCTGCCTGGGCACCCGGAATGACCGCACCGAGCGCCACCACCAGATGCAGCACGTAGCTGACCCAGCCGACGGTTTTGAGATTCCGGGCCCTTTCGGAATCTACGGTGTTGACGTCAATCACATCATTCATGGTCAAGCTCCTCGGTCAAAAATCAAAATAAAATAAAAACATTCTCTGGCCTGAACTCAAGCCGGGGATTCGCGCGAAATCGCCTTGCGCAAAGCTTTCTCTTCAATGCCGCTGGTGCCGGCACGGCGCTGTAGCTCGGCAATCACATCGGCAGGCCGCAAACCATAGTGCGCCAAGGCAATCATGCAGTGAAACCACAAGTCGGCAACCTCGGCGACAACTTTGGTTGGGTCCGCTCCATGGTCGGCATCCTTGGCCGCCATGACCACTTCGGTGGCCTCCTCGCCAATCTTCTTCAGAAACGCATCCGACCCTCTGTGCAGCAGGCGCGCGACGTAGCTGGCGTCGGCGTCACCGCCGTTTTTCGGCAGGCGCGACTCAATCACGTCCGCCAGAGCAGCTAGCGCATCGCTCGCGTCGGGCTCGGCCAGTGGGGCAAATATCGGGGTTGATTCAGGTTGTGGCATTGTCAATCGGGTGGCTACAGCACCCTATTTGTAGATGGTTTGCGGGTCTTTCAAGACCGGCTCCACAATTTGCCACTGTTCTCCCTTCAAGACGCTGAAAAAGCAGCTATGACGACCCGTGTGGCAGGCAATGGACTGGGCGGGCGCTGCGGGCGCGGCATCGCCTTGCAGACTGGCGCCTTCGCCCGTCTGGCCCAATTGCGTAACCTTGAGCAGCAGCACGTCATTGTCACAGTCCATGCGAATTTCATGCACGACTTGCGCGTGGCCTGATTCCTCGCCCTTGGGCCACAAGCGGCTGCGCGAACGGCTGAAATAAACCGCCCGGCCGGTTTTGGCAGTCGCCTGCAGCGCCTCGCGGTTCATCCAGGCGAACATCAACACGTCGTTGCTGCCAATTTCCTGGGCAATTACGGGGATGAGGCCTTTGTCATCCCATTTCACATCATTTAACCAGCTCATGCGCGAATTGTGGGGTATTAAAGCCGCACCGGAATGCCGGCCGCTGCCATTTTGGCTTTGGCCTGGCCGACCGTGAACTCGCCGTAATGGAAGATGCTGGCGGCCAGCACCGCGTCGGCACCGCCGATTTTGATGCCGTTGACCAGATCGTCCAAGGTGCCGACGCCGCCTGATGCAATCACCGGCACACTGACGGCATCGCTCACTGCGCGGGTCAGCGCCAGGTCAAACCCCGACTTGGTGCCATCGCGGTCCATGCTGGTCAGCAATATTTCACCTGCGCCGCGCCGGGCCATTTCGATGGCCCATATCACCGCGTCCAGACCCGTATTTTTGCGCCCACCGTGGCTGTAAACGTCCCAGCCGGGGCCAATTTTTTCGCCTTTTGAATCCAGGCGCTTAGCGTCTGCGGGCGAACGGCGTTTGGCATCAATCGCCACGACGATGCACTGCGCCCCGTATTTGGCCGACGCATCGTCAATCACCTGCGGATCGGCAATGGCGGCTGAGTTGAAACTGGTTTTGTCGGCACCGGCATTGAGCAGGCGGCGAACGTCGTCCACCGTACGCACGCCCCCGCCGACGGTCAGCGGAATGAACACCTGCGACGCCACGGCCTCGATCATGTGCAGGATCAAACCCCGGTTGTCTGACGTGGCGGTAATGTCCAGAAACGTGAGCTCGTCCGCACCTTGGTCGTTGTAACGCGCTGCGATTTCGACCGGGTCACCCGCGTCACGCAACTCGACAAAGTTGATGCCTTTAACCACCCGCCCGCCAGTCACGTCAAGACAGGGAATGATGCGTTTGGCTAACAACCGGTTTTACCCATTCAGTTCATCAGCCCGCGCTTGCGCTGCCGAAAAATCAAGGTCACCCGAGTAAATGGCGCGCCCGCAGATCACGCCTTCAACGCCTTCGCCTTCCACCGCGCAAAGGGCTTCGATGTCAGCCATGTTGGACAAACCACCCGAGGCAATCACGGGGATGGTCAGCGCCTGCGCCAGCTTGACGGTGGCCTCAACGTTAATGCCAGAGAGCATGCCGTCGCGGCCGATGTCGGTGTAGATGATGGATTCAACGCCGTAGTCTTCAAACTTCTTGCCCAGGTCAATCACGTCGTGGCGGGTCAGCTTGCTCCAGCCGTCGGTCGCAACCTTGCCCTCGCGCGCGTCCAGCCCGACGATGATGTGGCCGCCAAACGCGGTGCAGGCGTCTTGCAGGAAGCCCGGGTTTTTGACGGCCGCGGTGCCGATGATGACGTAACGCAGGCCCGCATCGAGGTAACGCTCAATCGTGTCCAGGTCACGAATGCCGCCGCCCAATTGCACGTCAACTTCACTGCCGACGGCTTTGAGGATTTTGCGAATCGCCATTTCGTTCTTGGGATGGCCGGCGAACGCGCCATTCAGGTCCACCAGATGCAGCCGCCGGGCGCCTTTGTCAACCCAACTTCGCGCAATGAGGGCGGGGTCTTCGCCAAAGGTGGTGGACTGGGCCATGTCGCCTTGTTTGAGGCGGACACACAGACCGTCTTTCAGGTCAATTGCGGGAATGAGTTGCATGAGGCGCTTGAAAGCGGAAAAGCGAAGGATTCAAGGGTTCCAGAAGAGGAAGTTTTTGTAAAGGGCCAAACCTTGGGTCGCGCTTTTTTCAGGGTGGAATTGGGTTGCAAAAATATTATCGCGCGCTATTGCGGCTGAAAAGCGTTTGCCATAGTCAGTCTCGCCCACGCTGTGGCGCGCATCAGACGGTTGGGCGTAAAAACTGTGCACGAAGTAAAAATAGCTTTCGTCGGGAACGCCCATCCAAACTGGGTGCGCACGTGCCTGAATGACCTGGTTCCAACCCATTTGGGGCACCTTGAAGCGGCTGCCGTCGGCCTGAATTTGACCTTTGAGCTCAAACTTGACGACTTCACCGTGAATCAGCCCCAAGCCGGGCGTGCCCTGCCCCGGCGCTTGCTTGCGGCCCTCGTCACTGTGGTCAAGCAGCATTTGCATGCCGACGCACACGCCAAACAGGGGTTTGGAGGCGGCCGCCTCCAGCACCGACTGCTGCAACCCCGAATCGCGCAGCTCGCGCATGCAGTCCGGCATGGCGCCCTGGCCGGGCAGAATGACGCGTTCAGCGGCGCGGACCAGTTCAGGCTCCGCAGTGACGACCACCTCAAACCCGCTGCCCTGTGCGGCTTTTCGGACCGCTTGCGCCATGGAAAACAAGTTGCCCATGCCGTAATCCACTACGGCGACAGTTTTCCTGGCAACGCTAGTTGATATCATTTTAATAGCAAACTATTCATATAATACGAGAGCTAGAGGTCAATTATATTGAAAATTTGGTGATTTTCAGTGCATTTGGTCGAAAAATTAACCTATGAGTTAATATTTTGGCGCCCCAATTACAGTGAACCTTTGGTCGATGCAATGGTGCCCAAAGCGCGCGGATCAAGCTCCAGCGCCATGCGCAGCGCGCGGGCAAACGCCTTGAACACCGTTTCGCACTGGTGGTGCGCGTTTTCGCCCTTGAGGTTGTCAATGTGCAGGGTCACGAATGCGTGGTTCACAAAGCCCTGGAAAAACTCATGCGCCAGTTGCGAATCAAACGTGCCGATCATGCCGCTCTTGAACGGCACGTCCATCACCAGACCCGGACGGCCCGAAAAGTCGATCACCACGCGGGACAGCGCTTCGTCCAGCGGCACATAGGCGTGCCCGTAGCGGCGAATGCCTTTTTTGTCGCCGACTGCCTTGTGGACTGCCTGCCCGAACGTGATGCCGACATCTTCCACGGTATGGTGGCCGTCGATGTGCAAGTCGCCTGCCGCCTGAATGTCCAGGTCGATCAACCCGTGGCGGGCGATCTGGTCCAGCATGTGGTCAAAAAAGCCGATGCCGGTACTGAGGTTGGCGGCGCCGGTGCCGTCCAAATTCACTTTGACGGTGATTTGGGTCTCGGCCGTGCTGCGCGCGACTTCTGCCACGCGGGGCGCGGTTGAATGCGCAAGTGAAATTGTGGTCATAGTGAGTTTTGAAGGGCTGCCAGCATTTGCCGATTTTCAACTGCTGTGCCGACGGTCAGGCGCAGACAATTGGCAAGCAGCATGTGCATTTTAGAAACGTTCTTGACCAGCACGCCGCGGGCCTTCATGCCGTTGAAGGTTTTGGCGGCATCTGCCACCCGGACCAGGATCATGTTGGCGTCGCTGTTCCAGCATTGGACACCCGGCATTGCCTCCAAAGCATCCAGAAGCAAAGCGCGTTGCGCGATCAATTCGACGGCTTGCAATCGATAGACCTCGGAATGCTCCAACGCAAACAGCGCGCATTCGCAATTGAGGACGCTGATGTTGTAGGGCGGGCGCAGCTTGTCGATCTCATCAATCAGCGCTTTTTGACCCATCATGTAACCAATCCGCACGCCGGCCAGGCCGAATTTGCTCATGGTGCGCATCAGCAGCACGTGGGCATGCTTTTCAGGCGCGCTGCGAATGGCATCGATCCAGCTGCGCGCGGCAAATGGCTGGTAGGCCTCGTCCATCACCACCAAACCACCCTGCTCACTTTGCAGGGCGATGACTTTGCCGATGGCTGCATTGCTCCACAAATTCGCGGTTGGGTTGTTGGGATATGCCAGGTAAACGATCGCGGGCTTGTGGCGCAGTATCGCTGACAGCATGGCGGCTTCATCAAGCTCAAAATCAGCCGTGAGCGGCACGCCGACGTAGGTCAGACCCTGAAAACGGGCGCTCATGGCGTACATCACGAAACCGGGGTCAGGCGCCAGGATGACAGGCGCTTTGCCACTTGGGTTTTGCGATGCCGGCAGGTCCACCGCCATCGCCAGCAGCGAAATCAGCTCGTCCGAGCCATTGCCCAGCATCAGGCCGTAGCCTTTGGGCATGAGCGCATGATCAGCCAGGGCTTGACGTAGATCGTCAACCCGCGAATCGGGATAGCGGTTCAGCGCCAGCGCACCGAGGCGCTTGCCCAGCGCCGCCTGCAGCTCAGGCGACAACGTGTGCGGGTTCTCCATCGCATCGAGCTTGACCATGCCGCGCGAGTCCTGGATGGCGTAGGCGTGCATGGATTGCACATCCTGGCGGATGCGGGTGGCGATCAGGTTTTCAAGTAAGGTCATTCCTGCAGGCCCACGGCAGTTGGCGTCATCAGAAATGGATTGATGATCGTCAGGTTGTCGATGACCCGCTCATGCTTGAGGTCTTCGGTGACCAAGTAGCGGCAGCCCTGCGCAAACGCGGCTGCCAACATCAGGCAGTCCCAGTAGCTGTAGCCGGTTTCATCCTGGAGTGTCCAAGCATGATCAACCGTTTCGTCGTCCACCAGCCAAGGTTTCCAGCGGCGGTAGCGTCGAACCACGGCTCTGGCATCGTTGGGACTGAGTGTTGGCGCAACCTTGCGAAGATTGGCATACAACTCGTTCAAAACTTGACTGCTGATACGACCGCTTTGCGATTGCCAGCACCGATTCAACCAAGTTTTTGCACTGATTTGCTTCTGAATGTCGCGTGGATCCTGCGCGTAAAGCAGTACGTTGGTATCAACGAAAACGGTCAAGTCGCTCGCCATAAATCTCGTCACGGGTCAAGTAAGGGCCTTCAAACGCGATAGGCTCAAAGCGCAAGGCCTCTCGCATGGCGCCTGCATAGGAGTCGTCATGACGCATTTTCTCTGCAAGCATTTCGCCCACCAGCCGCGAAACACTCGTGTTGCGCTTGGCCGCCTCTATGCGCGCCCATTCCAGCGCGCTGTCTTCCACGGTAATGGTGACGTTTTTCATGACGCCAGTTTACACGAAGTTCGTGCTGCACGAGATTCGTGGAGGCGCCAATGCTAAAAATCCAACTATTTCAGCCGCATTTCAGCGGCCCGCGCATGCGCCAGCAAACCCTCGCCACGCGCCAGCACGGCGGCGATTTTTCCAAGTGCTTGCGCGCCCTGCTCACTGACCTCAATCAGGCTGGACCGCTTCTGGAAGTCATACACCCCCAGCGGGCTGGAAAAACGCGCAGTGCCGCTAGTGGGCAATACGTGGTTGGGGCCTGCGCAATAGTCGCCCAGGCTCTCGCTGGTAAAGGCACCCAGAAAAATCGCACCCGCGTGCCTGAGCAATGGCTCCCAGCGGTGCGGGTCCCGGCTGCTGACTTCAAGGTGTTC
>JANOMD010000258.1:0-3757 GCA_031420135.1 Rhodoferax sp.
CGCGCGGGTCGGGCAGCTTGGCCTGGCGAATCTCGCACACCCAGTCGAAAAGCTGCTGCGCGCTGGGCGATGCGACGCCGCTTTGCGCGATTTTCTTGTCAATGTCAGCGTATCCCAGCACCGGCTTCCAGGCCTTCTGCAAGTTGAAGCGCACGCTGGTGATCAGCGCCCTGCCCGCCAACCCCAGCGCTTGGGGTGCGCGCTTCGCATTGGGTGGCGGCGCGTGGTGCTTGAAGACCGAATCGCGGTAACCAAAGCCGCATTGCGCCGCGTTCAGGGTGAAGGCCTCGCCAGTCACCAGGTCTATGGCGTCAAGCGACTCAAAGCGGTCTTGCAGCTCAACCCCGTAAGCGCCAATGTTTTGCACCGGTGCGCCACCCACGGTGCCCGGAATCAGCGCCAGGTTTTCCAGCCCGGCATAGCCGTTTTCAAGCGTCCAGGCCACCAGGTCATGCCAGCTCTCCCCGGCACCAGCTTCCACGATGAAGGTCTTGGCGGTTTCTTCGACCAGGCGGCGCCCCTTGATTTCGACCTTGAGCACCAGCGCTTTGACGTCACCCGTGAGCACAATGTTGCTGCCGCCACCCAGGATGAATTTGGGCAAATTGCCCACAACCGGGTCGGCAATGGTGTCGCGCAGGGCCTGCAGGCTGCCGATGCGAACCAGCGAAAGTGCCTTGGCCACAATGCCGAAAGTGTTGTAGCTTTGCAGGGGGACGTTTTTCTCGACTAACATGGCAGGATTGTCGCATCGGAACCCCTAAATGCCCTCTTTTGACACGGTCTGTGAAGCCAACCTGGTTGAAGTGAAAAACGCGGTTGAAAACACCGCCAAGGAAATCGCCACGCGCTTCGATTTCAAAGGCACGGCTGCGGCCATCGAGCTGAAAGAAAAAGACATCACACTGATTGGCGACGCCGAGTTTCAGCTCTCGCAGATCGACGACATCCTGCGCAACAAGCTGACCAAGCGCAGCGTCGATGTGCGGTTTCTGGACGTGGGCGACGTGCAAAAGATTGGCGGCGACAAGGTCAAGCAAGTCATCAAGGTGCGCAATGGCATTGAGGCCGAAGTGTCCAAAAAAATCCAGCGCATGATCAAGGACAGCAAACTGAAAGTCCAGGCCGCCATTCAGGGCGACGCAGTGCGCGTCACGGGTGCCAAGCGCGATGACTTGCAGGCGGCGATGGCGCTGATCAAGAAAGACGTGGCCGACATCCCTTTGAGCTTCAACAATTTTCGCGATTGATGGGCCGCCCCGATCAGCCGATGCTCGCCGTGGCGCTTTTTTGAGGCAACCCCAGGTGGAGCTTCAAAGCGAAAACGACTACGAAGACCTGCTCAGCCTGTGGTCTGATCTGGAGTCGGGCATTGGCATCATTGTGGCCAGCCCGGACAGCATTCAGGAGTTTGAGCAGCGCGTCTGGCAGTACGACCGCTGGATGCAGACGCTGCTCAAGCGCGACACCGACGTCGGGCTGTATCTGCTGTTTCAGCTTGCCACGAATTCGCCGGTTGGCTACAGCGCATCACACGCCCTGGTCTGCGCGGTGCTGTGCCACTTGATGGCGGTTGAACTCAAGGTAAGCGAGGTAGAGCGCCATAGCCTCGTGCATGCGGCACTCACGATGAACATTGCCATGACCGCGTTGCAGGATGAGCTGGCAAGCCAGGTCGAGAAGCCTTCGCAGCCTCAAATGGAAGTGATTCGGGCGCACTCCATCAAGGGCAGCCTGATGCTGGCAAACCTCAAGGTCAGCGACGAGTTGTGGCTTGACGTCGTGACTGCCCACCATGACGACAGGACTGACCAGGGCCAGTTTCGCCAAATTGCACCGGCGCAACGGCTGGCGCGCATTCTGCGCATTGTCGACCGCTACGCGGCCATGATCAGCCCGCGCCAGTCACGCACCGGGCGCAGCACGGCTGACTCGATCCGCTCGCTGATTTCCAGTACCAAAGAACAAGTGGATGATGTGGGCCAGGCGCTGGTCCGCGTGGTGGGCTTGTACCCGCCCGGCACCTATGTGCGGCTGGACAGTGGCGCCATAGCCGTGGTGATGCGCCGCTCGGCCAAATCAAGCATGCCGCATGTGGCGATTGTGATCAGTGAAGAAGGCCAGGCAGTGACGCGGCCCCAACTGCATCGCACCGCCAACGCCGGACCGAAAATTCAGGCGGCGCTGGCGGCGTCGGCGCTGAATCTGCGGATCAACCACCATCTGATTCTGCAAATGGGCGCGCACGCATCGCAAATCCCCTGATTCGCACGGAGAAATTCCGCACCTTTGAGGGTCGTCCATCAGCGAAATCAGCGTGATTTGGGCAAATTTTTCCGGTTGCCCAGCCTGGACTCGGTGCCCTTGATCAGCCTTGAAATGTTTTCGCTGTGGCGCCAGATCAAAAGGCCGGTCATCACCACCATCGACAGCAACACCGGCCGGGCGACATACCAGGCCACGCCGGCGCCCATCACGTAGTAGACCGGTGCAAATATTGCCGCAACCAGGGACGCGAGCGATGAAAAGCGAAAGAAAAATGCAATGATGACCCAACTGGCGCAGACCGCCAGACCCAGCCACGGGTTGATGCCCAGCAGCACACCCAACGCCGTGGCCACGCCTTTGCCACCTTTAAACCGGAAGTACACCGGAAACAGGTGCCCCAAAAATGCGGCCAGCGCCACCAGGGCCAGCGTGCCATCGTCCAGCCCGTAGGGCTTGCCAAACCAGCGAACCAGCACCACCGGCAACCAGCCTTTAAGGGCGTCCAGCAGCAGTGTCACGGCGGCAGCCGTCTTTGAGCCGGAACGCAGCACGTTGGTCGCGCCGGGGTTCTTGCTGCCGTAGCTGCGCGGGTCATGCAAGCCCATGACGCGGCTCACGATCACGGCGAATGACAATGAGCCAACCAGGTAAGCCAGCAGCGTAGCGAGTGCGGGGTAAATTGCTTCCATGGGCAATATCGTACAGGTTGGCGCGCCCGTGTTGCGCCCACCAGACGAATTTGAAAGCGCCAAAAATATGCCCAAATTGGGTATCTTCGGGCGAAAAAATGCCCGAAAAGCCGATTTTGGCAATCGAATGGGTCTCTAGCTCTCGTATAATATACGTTTATAGCTATTTTTTTAATAGCATTGTGAAATTCACCAGCTTGCGTCAGGATCGCGTCAACCCTTATTTCAGGAGCATCTGTTTGTCAGACTCGTTCATTCTCACCCTCTCGTGCCCGGACCGCGCGGGCATCGTCCATGCCGTCACTGGCTTCGTCGGCGCAAGCCAGGGCAATATCACCGAAGCTGCGCAGTACAACGACCAGAGCACTGGCCTGTTTTTTGCGCGGATGCGTTTTGACTGCCCGGATGGCACCGCTCTGGCCCGCTTGCGTGAAGAGTTTTCGGTGTTGGCCGACGCGCTGCAAATGACCTGGGGGTTGTACTCAGCCAAAGACCGGGTACCCACCATCATCATGGTCAGCAAGCTCGGGCATTGCCTGAACGACCTGCTGTATCGCTACCGCACCCATCTGCTGCCGCTGGACATCAAGGCGATTGTTTCGAACCACCGCGACTACTACCAACTGGCAGCCTCGGCCGACATTCCTTTTCACCACATTCCCGTCACGCCAGACAACAAGGCCGGCGCCGAGGCCAAGCTGCTCGATCTGGTGCAGCAGGAAGGCGTTGAGCTGGTGGTGCTGGCGCGCTACATGCAGGTGCTGTCCAACGATTTATGCCGCGCGCTGGCAGGCAAAGCG
>JANOMD010000259.1:0-5894 GCA_031420135.1 Rhodoferax sp.
TGAATAAGGTGAAGTTGGTCTACATCGACCCCCCTTACAACACCCGCAATGACTTCATTTACGAGGATGACTTTGCGGAAGACTCTGACGCGTACTTCGTTCGGTCAAATCAGAAAGACGATCACGGTAATCGGATGATCGCCAACACCGAAAGCATTGGGCGCATTCATTCGGACTGGATGAGCATGATTTTTCCGCGCCTGAAATTGGCGAGGAATTTGCTTCGCGACGATGGGGTGTTGCTGGTTTCCATTGACGACAACGAGGTGGCGAACCTTCGGAAGATATGTGACGAGGTCTTTGGGGACGAGAATTTTGTGTCGCAGATCGTGTGGCAGCGCTCAAAAAAGGGCGATGCCAAGCTGGTGGCGAAAGTGCATGAGTACATACTGTGCTTCGCCAAGAACAAGGAAGCGTTGGTCGAGGCAGGGCTCTGGCGCAGGAAGAAGGACGGCGCAGCGGAAGTGCTTACCCAGTACGCCCAGTTCAAGGCGCAATTTCCAGGCAAGCACGACCAGATCCGGTCAGCAATGCAGGATTGGTATCGCAGTCTGAATGACAGTGACCCGCGTAAAGCCCATAAGCACTACAACTGGTCGGACGACCGAGGGCTGTACTTTGCGGATAACTTTGCCGGACCTGATGATGGTCGCGCTAGCAGACCACGGCATGACATTCTTCATCCGGTAACTGGTCAACCCTGCAAAAAGCCGTCTACGGGATGGCGTTGGGACCAAGCTAAAACAGATTGGGCTTTGGCACAAAAGCCAATTCGCATTCATTTCGGGACTGATGAAACGACTATCCCGAACCGGAAAAGCTACCTTGAAGAAATCAGCGTTGAACCCTACCCATCTGTTTTTTACCGAGATGGTCGTTCAGCCACTTTGGAAGTTGAAAGCCTTGTTGGCAAAGGCTGGTTTCCGTTTCCCAAGAACACGGACGTGCTCGCCGAACTCATTGAACTGGTTACAGGCCCGGATGACCTGATCGTCGATTTTTTTGCGGGTTCTGCCAGCACAGGGCACGCAATGTGGAATGTCAATGCGGCCCGGCGCTCCAAGCGGCGTTTCATTCTTGTGCAGGTGCCGGAGCCTACGGGTCGGGAGGAATACAAGACCATTGCTGAAATCAGCAAACGGCGGCTTCGCCAAGCAAGTCAGGTATTGCGTGAATCGGCAGGAAAGTCCAAGAGCATCGAACCGCTGGATACGGGCTTCCGCGTCCTCAAAATCGACAGCTCCAACATGAAGGAGGTGTTTTACACCCCCGATGCCGTGTCGCAAGACCTGCTGTCCGACCAGATCAACAACATCCGCGAAGACCGCACGCCTGAAGACCTGCTGTTTCAGGTGTTGCTGGACTGGGGCGTTGACCTGACATTGCCCATCACCCAGGAAACCATTGCAGGCAAGACCGTGCTTTTTGTCGATGGCAACGCACTGGCCGCATGTTTCGAAGTGGGTGTCAGCGAGGAGTTCGTCAAGCTGCTGGCCAAGCGGGAGCCTCTGCGCGCAGTGTTTCGCGATGCCGGCTTTGCCAATGACAGCGTGAAAATCAACGTCGAGCAAATCTTCAAGCTGATATCTCCCGGCACCGAAGTCAAAACGATTTAAGGCAGCGACCATGAGCGAAATCACCAGACATGACGACTATCGGCAAGCCCTGGCCGATATCAAGCTGCGCATTCAGTCGGCACAAGTGCGGGCGGTGTTTGCGGTCAATAGCGAAATGTTGGCCTTGTATTGGGATATCGGGCGCAGGCTGTTGCTGTGGCAAAGCGAGCAGGGTTGGGGGGCGGCAGTCGTGGAACAAATGGCAAGTGACTTGCACGCAACCTACCCTCAAATGAAGGGTTTTTCACGTTCAAGCCTGTTTGCCATGCGCCAGATGGTTGCATTTTTCAGCCCGCAGTTTGAATTTGTCCCACAGCCTGTGGGACAAATGCCGTGGGGCCATGTGCGCACCCTGTTGACCAAGGTGAAGGCTGTGGACACGGCCTTGCTGTATGCCCAAAACTGCATTGAAAACGGTTGGAGTCGATCCGTGTTGGAGTGGCAGATTGAGCAGCGTTTTCATGAGCGTGCAGGCAAAGCCATTGGCAACTTCACCAAAACACTGCCGGCGCCGCAGTCGGAGTTGGTACAGCAAAGCCTGAAAGACCCCTATGTTTTCGACTTTTTGACACTGACACCACAGGCGATCGAGCGCGAAATTGAAAACCAGTTGGTGGCGCAAATCACCCGTTTCTTGCTGGAACTGGGCAAGGGTTTTGCGTTCTTGGGACGGCAATATCCGCTGGCGGTGAATGGCAAGGATTACTTTTTGGACTTGCTTTTCTATCACACACGTCTCAAATGCTACGTGGTGATTGAGTTGAAAGCCGGAGAGTTCAAGCCGGAATACATCGGCAAGCTCAACTTCTACCTGTCAGCGGTGGACGACCAACTGCGCACCCCGGATGACCAGCCCACCATTGGCCTAATTTTGTGCAAAGACAAAGACAAGCTGGATGTGGAATACGCCTTGCGTGATATCAATAAACCCATGGGCGTGAGTTCGTTCATTGGCAAGGACATTCCGCTATCGGTGCAGTCGCAACTGCCCAGCGTGGAAGACATTGAAATTGAGTTGGCTGCCCAGGTGCGCCACGATAGCGGGACTGCCCAATGAAGCTTAAATTCAAAAAACAGGGCTACCAGACCAATGCAGTTGAAGCCGTGGCGGATTGCTTTGCCGGTCAACCCAAGCGCGAGGGCCTGAATTACCGCATGGACCCAGGCCGCGCGGTGGATGCCAGCGGCCAAGCCGTGGCTGCGCTGGAATCAGCCGGTTTCAAAAATGCCGATCTGGCCTTGACCCCCGGCCAGATGCTGCAAAACATCCATGCCGTGCAGCGCAGGCAAAACCTGCCCCTGTCCGCCGCGCTGGTCAAAACCAGGGTGTGCGACATCAATCTGGATGTGGAAATGGAGACCGGCACGGGCAAGACCTATTGCTACGTCAAGTCCATGTTTGAGCTGAACGCCCGGTATGGGTGGAGCAAGTTCATTGTGGTGGTGCCCAGCATCGCCATCCGTGAAGGCGTGCACAAGTCGCTGGAAATCACGGCGGAGCACTTCCTGGACGACTACAAAAAGCGCGCGCGCTTTTTCATCTACAACTCCAAGCAATTGCACAACCTGGAGAGCTTTTCCAGCGACGCGGGCATCAACGTCATGGTGATCAACGTGCAGGCCTTCAATGCCACGGGCAAGGACGCGCGCCGCATTTATGAGGAGCTTGACGACTTCCAATCCCGCAGGCCCATTGATGTGATCAGCGCCAACCGGCCCATCCTGTTTCTGGACGAGCCGCAGAAGATGGAAGGCGGCAAGACGCTGGATTCGCTGGCCAACTTCAAACCGCTGGCGGTGTTGCGGTATTCGGCCACGCACAAGACGACGCACAACAAGATTCACCGGCTGGACGCGCTGGATGCGTACAACCAGAAGTTGGTCAAGAAAATCGCGGTGCGCGGCATTTCCGTCAAGGGTTTGACCGGCACCAATGCGTATCTTTATCTGGAGTCGATTGAGGTGTCCACCAGCGCCCCGGTGGCACGGGTGGAGCTGGAAATCAAGCAGAACAACGGCATCAAGCGCGTGCTGCGTAAGCTGTCCCGCAATGACAACTTGTTCGACCTGTCGGGCGACTTGGAGCAGTACCGTGGCTTCGTAGTGTCCGACATCAATGCGCTGACCAATACGGTGACTTTCACCAATGGGCATGAGCTGGTGGCAGGCGAGGCCACCGGCGATGTCAGCGAATCGGCGTTGCGCCGCATCCAGATTCGGGAAGCAGTCAAAGCCCACTTCGAGAAAGAGCAAGCCCTGTTTGCCCAGGGCATCAAGGTGCTGTCGCTGTTCTTCATTGACGCGGTCAGCAAATACCGCAGCTACAGCAACGACGGTCGCGACGCGGTCGAGCAGCCCGGCGAATACGCCCAGATGTTTGAGGAAGAGTACAACCTGCAACTGGCCGAAGTGCTGACGCTGGACGACACCTCTTACAACTGCTACCTCAAAGGCATTGCGACCACCAAAACGCACAATGGCTACTTTTCCATCGACAAGAAAACCAGGCGCATGGTGGACCCAACGACAGGGGCGCGGTCCACTGAAGCCGATGACGTGGATGCGTACGACCTGATTTTGAAGGACAAGGAACGGCTGTTGTCGTTCGATGAGCCGGTGCGGTTTATCTTCTCGCACTCCGCTTTGCGTGAGGGCTGGGACAACCCCAATGTGTTCGTGATCTGCACTTTGAAGCACAGCGACAACACCGTGAGCCGACGCCAGGAAGTTGGGCGCGGCCTGCGTTTGGCAGTCAATCAGCAAGGCGACCGTATGGACAACCCGGCCACGGTGCATCAGATCAACGTGCTGACCGTGGTAGCCAGCGAGAGCTACAAGGACTTTGTGACCGGCTTGCAGCGCGATATCAGCGAGGGATTGTCGGAGCGGCCACGGGTGGCCGACCAAGCCTTTTTCAAGGGCAAGGTCCTAAAAACAGCGAGTGGCGATGTCGAGGTCACGGCTGAAATGGCAACGGACGTTGAGTTCTACCTGATTCAAAACGGGTACGTCGATAAGAAGCGCAACATCACGCAGAAGTACCACGACGCTAGAAAAGATGGCCAACTTGCGGACTTGCCCGCCGAGTTGGCAGCGTACGCCGACCAGATCGTGGGCTTGATTGATAGCGTGTTCAGCGAATCCCAATTGCCATCAGTCAGTGACGACCGCAAGGCCAAGACCAATCCGCTGAACGCCAATTTCGATAAGCAGGAGTTCAAGGCGCTGTGGAATCGCATCAATCGCAAGGCCGCTTACACGGTGGAATTTGAAACTCTGGAGCTGGTGGCCAAGTGCGTGAAGTCCTTGGAGGCCGAGCTGAAAGTCAGCCCCATGCAATACACCGTGGTGGCCGGGGAGCAGGCCGACACTACAACGTATGACGGCATTCGCCAGGGCGAATCGTTCAAAGTGACAGAGTCCACGACGGATTTCCACCGTGCGTCCGCCCATTCCGCCGTCAAATACGACCTGATTGGCCGACTGGCCGGTGAGACCCAACTGACCCGCGCGACCGTGGCCAGTGTTTTGCAGGGCATCAACAAAGCCGTGTTCAGTCAGTACCGCACGAACCCGGAAGACTTCATGCAGAAGGCCGCGCGCCTGATGAATGAGCAGAAGGCCACCGTGATCGTGGAGCACATTGCCTATGACCCGACGGGCGACACGCACACCATGGACATCTTCACCCAGGACAAGCCGAAGGAAGATTTCAGCAAGGCCGTAAAGGCCGCCCACCACATTTACGACTACGTGTTCACCGACTCCAAAAACGAGCGTGACTTTATGCGGGAGCTGGATGCCAGTACCGAAGTGGTGGTGTACGCCAAGCTACCGCGCGGCTTTTTTATCCCAACCCCGGTTGGCAACTACAACCCCGACTGGGCCATTGCGTTCCAGGAAGGTAAGGTCAAGCACGTCTACTTTGTCGCCGAAACCAAGGGCTCCATGTCCAGCATGGACTTGCGAAAAATCGAGGAAAGTAAAATCGAATGCGCTCGAAAGTTTTTCGCCAAAATCACGTCCGACCAGGTGAAGTACGACGTGGTGGATGGGTATGGGAAGCTGATGGAGTTGGTTGCAAAGTGATCTCCGTCAGACCGTCAAGCCATCAGAACAATAGGCTCCAGCGCATCACCCTGAGCCAGGATGCGACCAATCGCCACCGTGTGGATGTAGCCGAGCTTGCGCAGTTCCAGCATGCATTCTTCGACACGATCAGCAGGCACGCTGGCCAGCAATCCACCGGCTGTTTGCGGGTCAAAAATCAGCGGATAG
>JANOMD010000260.1:0-3856 GCA_031420135.1 Rhodoferax sp.
GTTGATTTGGGCATCAAACTGGCCCGGCGCGGTTTTCTCCAGCTCGTCTTTCATCACTGTCCACATCTTGGCGTGCCAGTCGTCGGGCACGGCGGGGGTGGAGATGCGCAGCAGTTGTTTGGTTTGCGCCGAGGCCGGCAGCGCGGCAATGCCAAGTGCCAGGGCCATCGCCGCGCTGGCGGCAAAGAGCAGGTGGCGGCGCGATGCGAGGGGTTGCGTCATGAGGTTGTCTCCAATATTTGTAGTCAGCGCGCAAATGGTAATGCACTTTGCGCCCGAACTTCGCAGCCAGCGGCACCGTAGCAACGCGACGGCTACAGATGCGGCAACTTGAGATAAAAATTAACCTGTGGGTTAATTTTTATCCAAATTGACGGTTTTGGCGAAAAATATTGATCAAAAAAGGCTTTAGCTCTCGAATAGTATACTTAAGATGCTACTATATTAATAGTACTTGGATCGAATAGTCAATGGTGCTCCAGCCCCCAAACCAGGTGGGCATCAATCAGCAGCGCCAGATAGGCTTTCAGGGCTGTCACGCTGGCTTGCAGTGCGCTGTTGGCGGCGGCTGTGGCTTGGCGGCGTGCCAGTAGCAGGGTTTGCAGATCGCCCTCGCCCAGCGTGTACGCGCGCTGCACCAAGCGAGCGTTTTGCTGTGTCGCCAGCGTACTTTCGTCGGCCATTTGCAGGCTGGCATAACTGCCCCGCGCGGTGGCCAAGGCAGTGGCAATGTCGGCTTCAAGCTCGCGCTGTTTGAGCTCCAACGCGTTGCGCGCCACATCAACGGCAGCCAGCGTTTTGGCGCTGCGGGTAGCGCGCAGGCCACCGGGGATCGGAATGCTCAGCGTGATGCCCACAATCTGCTCGCGCCCGCCGCCTTCAACGCCAGCAAATACGCCCAGTGTGGGGTCGGGCAGGCGTTCGGCGCGGGCGCGGTCGGCTTGGGCTTGGGCCATCCGCACCTGAACTTGCGCCAGCTTCAGGGTATCGCTGGCACCCAGGATGCGTTCGCGCCATGCACTGTCGCTTTCAGTGATCAGCCCAGCGCGCGGCACCGGCACGCTTTGGCGGTTCAAGCCTGGAAAACGGGTGGACAGCCGCGCCCAGGCGGCTGATGCCACGGTCTGCACGTCGTTGTCGATGCGGCGTTGCTCGGCCAGGTCGGCGTTGGCCAGGCTCATGTCCAGCCGGGATGCATCGCCCGCACGGTTGCGCCGCTCCACCACCCGCAGGTTTTCCTGCGCGGCGCTTAAGTTTTCTGTCGACAGCTCGCGCCCGCGCTCTGCCGCCAGCCAGTCAACCCACAGCGCGGCCAGTTCACGGGCGGACTCGTGCAGCGCCTCGCCGTAGCGCGCGTCGGATTCATCGGTCGTGGCAAGGCCCAGGTTGCGGTCAGCGGTGCCCTTGTCGCCCAGCCTCAGCGTGCGCTCGATGCCGACATTCCATTCGATGTAGCGCGCGCCATCGTTCACCGCGCGGCGTTGCCCTAGGGCCTTGCCAGTCCATTCATAGGGCGACTTGCCCAGCATGTTGGACTCTTGCCGGGCCACCTCCAAGCCCGCCCGTGCAGTCGCAACGCGGGGGTCTTGCTCAAGCAACGTGCGGGCGACTTCGGTGGCTAACAAGCCAGCGACGCTGGGGGTTTGCAGGGGCTGGGCAACGACTGCCGTCGTCAGCGCGACGAACAGTGGAAAAATTGGAAATACGAGCCATGACAAACGCTTCATATGAACTCTCCAGCTTCAGTAACGGGTGTCATCCAATAGCGCAGGCCAGCCCCTGCAAACTGCGCTTGAATGCTGGCCAAGAGTGCGACTTTGTCCGCGATGGGAACGATCACCTGCACCTGGGTCGCAAACGCGCGCCCGAGGACCTGTTCGGTTTGGTTAAGACTGCCAAACGCCAGGCCGTGCGCCGCTGTGGGGGCGCTGGTAAAAACGGTTGTGCCAGGCAGCAACAGCAGCAGGTCGAGGAGTTTTTCCTCAACGGCGGGCGGGCAAAGTAGGGTGAGGCAGAGTTCAGACATTACGCAGCCTTTGGTTGAGGGAATGCAAAACGCAAATACAAGATGGGCAGCAGCATCAAGGTCAAGGCGGTAGCGGTGATCAAGCCGCCAATCACCACAATCGCCAGCGGCCGCTGGATTTCTGAACCGGGGCCGGTGGCGAACAGCAGCGGGATCAATCCAAACGCGGTGATGGAGGCCGTCATCATCACTGGGCGCAGACGCCGTTTGGCCCCCTGGAGCACCACCTCAGCGAGCTTCATGCCTTCGCCGTGGAGCTGGTTGAAATAGCTCACCAACACCACGCCGTTGAGCACCGTGATGCCCAGCAGCGCAATGAAGCCCACCGATGCTGGCACGGACAGGTATTCGCCGGTCACCCACAGCGCGACGATGCCGCCCACCAGCGCAAACGGGATGATGCTTAAAATCAACAGCGCCTGGCGCACCGAGCGAAAGGTCGAAAAAAGCAGCACAAAAATCAAGGCCAGCGCGACGGGGACGACGACTGTCAGCCGGGCCGCCGCGCGCTGCTGGTTTTCAAACTGGCCACCCCAGCTCATGCGGTAGCCGGTCTGAAGCTTGATCTTTTGAGCGATCAGTGCTTTGGCTTCTTCAACAAAACCCACTAGGTCGCGGCCTGCCACATTGGCGATCACCACGCTGTAACGGCTGCCCATCTCACGGTCAATCTTCACCGGGCCTGCCGCGCGCTCCAGCTTGGCCACACTGGTCAAGGCCACGGTATTGCCCTCTTTGGTGGTAATGCGCAGGGCGCTGAAATCAGCGGGCGAGATACGGATGCCTTCAGTCCCGCGCAACACGATAGGAGTACGCTGGTTGCCTTCGATCACGACACCCGCGCGCTGGCCCTCTATCTGCATGCGCAAAGCATCCTGAATTTCTTCAACGCTTAAACCGAGGCGGCCCGCTTGCAGGCGGTCGACAGTGACTCGCAGATACTGCACGCCATCGTTCTCCACCGTGTACACATCCTGGTTGCCGGTGACGGTTTTGAGCAGCGCCTCGACTTGTCGCGCGTAGTCGTTGAGCTGGTCCAGCTCGGGGCCAAAAATCTTCACCGCCAAATCGCCGCGCACGCCGATGATCATTTCTGAGACTCGCATGTCAATCGGCTGCGTGAAGCTGTATTTGATGCCGGGCATAGGGTCAAGCACCTTGCGAATCTCGTCCATCAGCGCTTCTTTGGTCTTCATGCGCCACTCGCCCTGGGGCTTGAGCAACAGGTAGGTATCGGTCTGGTTCAGGCCCATCGGATCCAGGCCAATTTCGTCGGAGCCAGCCCGCGCCACCGCGCCTTGCACCTCCGGTATGGCACGCATCAGGGCCTGGTGAATTTTCAGGTCAAGCGCGGCGCTTTGCTCCAGGCTGATGGAGGGCAGTTTTTCAATGCCAACAATCAGGTCACCCTCATCCATCGTCGGCAGGAAGGTCTTGCCCACCTGGGTGTAGACCAGCGCAGCCGCCACCAGCATCAGCCCGGCCGCCACGCCCACCACGGCTTGGTGACGCAAGCCCCAGGCCAGCGATGGCTCATAAAGCTTCAGCAGCTTGCGCGGAAGCCAGGGCTCTTCATGCTTGACCTCTCGCAGCAAATAGGAAGCCAGCACCGGAATGATGGTGAGCGACAGCACCAGTGAACCCGCCAGCGCAAACACAATGGTCAGCGCCACAGGAACAAAGTATTTGCCCTCCAATCCTTGCAGCGTGAGCAGGGGCAGAAACACGGTGATGATGATCAAAATACCCGCCGTCACCGGCACCGCCACCTCCCGTACTGCACGGTAAATGGTGTGCAGGCGCGGCAGTTTGCCTGCCGTGGGATCCGTC
>JANOMD010000261.1:0-5646 GCA_031420135.1 Rhodoferax sp.
GCGCTGGTAGCGCTGCAAGACCGGGCGGGTGACTTCGCCAGGGTGGCGGATGCCGCGCTCATCGGCCCAGGCGATGAAGTAGCCCAGGGCGGTGTGGCGGATTTTGGCAGTGGCGGGGGACAGGCCCACCGTTACCGTCCAGTCGCAGAAGCTGCGCCGCCAGGCTTGCAATGGGTTGGCCACTGCCGGGTCGGGCGCTGTGCGCTTGACGTAGCGCGTGCCATCGGCTTGTTTACTGCGCAGCATGGCTGGGCGGCAGGCTCAGGCGGCTAAAGCAAGGATTGACGCGGCAAGCGGCCCACGCGCAGACGCATGTGCGTAGGACGCGTGTTCGTGCACGGCTGGGGTGGCGCGTGATTCGGCCTCGTCACCGTCCGAATCTCTCAGAACCTCGATTTCATGCGCCTTGGCAGCGGCCTGGCCGCTGCGCGAACCCACCGCGTTGGCACCGTTTTGGGGGCGCGTTGGGGGCGCGAACTGGATGTCTGCACCCCGCGAACTCGGATTCGTAGATGCAGATTTCAAAGTGGTGGTGTCGATCAAGCCCGACAGATGCGGCTGCGCCGCCGTGAGCGGCTGGTCGTGCAGCAGCTCATATTCATAACTCTGCCCACGCTGGCCGCGGTGCGTGAGCAAATACTCCATCGCGCACAGGCGCTCCAGGTGCACCCGTGCCTGCGTGTCCGACAGGCCCGTATTCGTGCGCACCTGGCTGCGGCTAAAGCGGATATCGCGCTGTAAGGCAGCTTGCGTGGTCATCTTCGCTCGCACCAGCTCGTGCACGCCCGCCAGCACCCGGCGCGTCTGCGGCGGCAGTTCGTCCAAACTGGTGCCCAAGACTTCATGCGCTAGTGCGTTGGCCAGCTCAATGTCGGTCAAGCTGGCTTCGATGTATTCGATAGTTTGACCGGCCACGACAGCGCTTTTGATGGGGCGCTGGTGCTGGTGCAGCAAGGTAATCACGTCGATCAAGGTCAAATACTTGTCATGATCGCGCCGGGTGCGCGTGCGGTCATCCAGGAAGGTCAATTGATCGGCCCAGGGATTCACCACGGCCAAGGATTTCAAGAGCCGCTGGGCGTTTTGATGGATGGTCAGGATGGCTTGCTTCTCATGCCGCTGGGTCAGGCCCGCCAAGGTGCGCCGCTGGCGCTGCAATTGGTGGATGGCGCGGGTCTGCTCGCGGTTTTCATCGACGGACAGGACGAGGCAGCGGTTCATCCGCTCTTCGTCAATGTCGATAGCCGTGGTGGTCATGAACAAACTCATCGGGCCTTCTACTTTGTACTCCTGGGTGATGAGGTTGCCCGTGGCCGCATCGGTGCCGGTGCTGGCGATCGTCAGTTCGCCCTCGGACTGCAACAGCTTCAACGCATAGGAAGCCCGGTGCGCCCCAGTCTCCTCGGCAATCGCCAGGATCTTGTGCTTCAGGCTGGTCTGGCCCATGTAGAACAAAGACTGCCCGGTCATGGCGCTGTACTGGATACGTTCTTCTTCGGGCACGAAGGCCAGGATGGCATCCATCAGGCTGCTTTTACCGGCGGCGCTGCTGGACTGGATGACTACGGCCAGCGGCCTATCGAGCTTGCGGCTGACGGCGGCCAGATACCCCACCAGCTTGTTGGTGGCTTCGCCCACCACGCCCGCCGCTTCAAAGTCGGCCAGGATGCGCGCGGGCAGGTCAGGCGACTTGAGCAAGGCCAGCGCCGCCGCCTGGTCTGAATCGCTCATCATGGGTACTGCCGATTCTTTGGGTTTCAAAGCAGCTTGAATCGCCTCGTCCTGCAAGGCCTCCAGCTTCAACAGCACGCGCCCCAGGTCGGCCTTGAGCAGATCAACGGACACGCCCAGCTCGGCCGCCGCCTGCGCAAGATAAGCAGACCGGGCACGAGCGGCGTACAGGTCGAAGCTGTCAACGTGGAAGGCCCCGCCTGCCTCAGTCGATGCCGCCACCAGCACATTGACCTTCAAGACTTCATACGCCAGGTTCTTGGCCAACCCGCGCACGCGCCAGCGCCGCGCTTGAACACCGTCGCCAAACAGCAGCGTGATTTCGTTATCGCTGACAGCAGCTAAAGGCTCCTGCACAGGTGCGCGCGCCAGCGGCGGCATGTCGATGGCCATCGGTTCAGCAGCTAAATCAGCAGCCAAAGGAGAAGAAAGCTGCGTGGCCTGGGTGGATGGTGCGGGTGCTGTCGCTGGCGATAACAGTGGCGATGTCAGCGGCGATGGGGTTGGCAATGACGCATGGCCTTTTTGTCCTTTACCGAGCCAGGCGGCTTTGCGAATCAGAATACCCAGACTTTTAGCCGCTGGCTGCACCTTCTGCGCGTACTCGTTGGCATCCATGCCTTTGGGGAACTCGATACGCCAGACCTCGATACCGGCTGCCTGCAACACGGGGGCCAGCTTGGCGGCGGCGCGCTCCCCGGCCTCGTCGCGGTCGTAGGCAATCAGCACGCGCTGTATGCCGTGGGTTTTGAACGCCGCCAGCAGCTCATCGGTGAAGCCCTCGACACCGTAGGCCGTCGTCACATTGCGGTAACCGGCACACCAGAAGGTCAAGGCATCGATGATGGACTCACACAGGATGATTTCCTTCGCTGCTGATCCTGTGGCTTGGAACGCCGCCAGATTGAAGACACCGCGCCCACGCTCGGCATGCGCAGGCAGGTACAGATGCAAGGGAGTGCCCTCGCGCAGGCGCGGCGTGATTTTTCTGCCATAGAGCTCGCACACTTGGCCGTGCGCGTCCAGCACAGGCACGACCAGGGAGCCATTGAAGTGCTCGTGGCCCGACTCCCGGTACACGCCCAGGCGCTCCAAGCGCGCGCGCATCTGCGCCCCCTCCACACGGCGTTTATCAGGCAAGCGCAGCCCAAGCGTTCTGTTGGCAAAGCCCAGTTTGAAGTGGTCAATCAGTTCAGGGTGATTCAAGCCGCGCGACTGCAAATAGGCCAGCGCTTCGGGCGACTGCTTCAAGCTGTGGTGGTAGTAGTCCACCACCTGCAAGAGTAAGGCCCGGTCATCCGCGTCCAAGGCCACCGGCGGCGCAAGTTCACGAACTGTGCTGCGCACCGGGGCGCGCACCGTGCCCGGCTCACCACCAGACCCCAAGGACTCAGCGGCTAAAGAAGAATCGTCTTTGAGCAACTCCACCGCATGGCGAAACGACACGCCTTTGAGCTTCATCACCCAATCAATCGGCCCACCGCCGACCTGGCAGCTAAAGCAGTGCCACAGGTTTTTGACTGGCGTGACCACCAGGCTGGCCGTGTCGTCGGCGTGAAACGGGCATTTACCCGAGAGGTCTTTGCCTACGCGCCTCAAGTCAACGCCCGCCGACTCGATCAGCCGCTGCACGCTGATTTCCTCTTTTAGCCGCTGCAGTTGCTCGTCGGGGATGCGTGCCATTTTTACGTCACCTTGGAAATAATATGCAATAAAGCATGGATGCTTGATATTGTGACCGCCATGCTTTATCATGTCAAGCATGAGTACCGCGCAATCGAGCATCAAGGCATGGCTTTTAGCAGCCAAGTCCGGCAATATCACTCCAAACAGTGCCGCTTTAGCGGTTGGAGTGCTGGATATGGCTGAGATATTGGAAGGTTTTGCCAAGCGCCTGCGTGAGCTGCGCAAGCAAAAAGATTTGTCGCAGACCGAGCTGGGCAAACTGGCGGGGTTGCATTACACGCACATCGGGCGCTATGAACGCGGCGCTTCACGGCCTTCGGGCGATACGCTCAAGCGTCTGGCCGATGTACTGGGGGTTACCAGCGACTATTTGATCGAGGGTGCTGCCGACGAAGCAGCCAAAGCCCGCTTTGAAGACCATGAGCTGCTACAGCAGTTCCACGAGGTAGAGCGCCTGGGGGATGATGACAAGCATGTGATCAAGCGGCTGCTGGATGCGTTTTTAACCAAAAAACACTTGCAGGCGCTGGCACGGTGAGTACAACAGCTACTGACGTGCTGCCCGCCCTGCAAAGCATTGGCCTGGCCATCACTGTGCTGCGTGGCCAGCGGGTGATTTTGGATGCCGATTTGGCCGAGCTTTATGGTGTGGAGACCAAGCGCTTTAACGAGGCGGTCAAGCGCAATGCCGAGAAGTTTCCGCCCGATTTGATGTTTGAGCTGACGACGGACGAGTTCGCCAACTTGAGGTCGCAAATTGCGACCTCAAGTTTGATAGCAAACAAGCACGGTGGAAGGCGCTACGCACCGAGGGTGTTTACAGAGCATGGCGCTTTGATGGCAGCCATGGTGCTGAACAGCCCGCGCGCGGTGCAGGTCGCGCTGTACGTGGTGCGCGCCTTTGTGCGCTTGCGTGAGGCGGCTTTGCAGCACAAGGATTTGGCGCAGCAGCTCTCAGAATTGCAAGACAAGACCGAATCCCTGGCGATGTCGCACGACACCTTCAGCCGCAACACGCGCAATCAGATCAAACGGATTTTTGAGGCGCTGAATGAATTGATGGCGCCGCCGCCCGCCGAACCTCCGCCACCGCCCACACGGGCCATCGGCTTCGTCATCCCGGATGAGAAACCCAAAGGATCCAAAGCCAAGGCCGTGCGTGGCAGGAAGGCGGCGTAACCAGCAGGCCAGCGGTTAAAAGAAGAAGCCACCTGAAACCCCAGCTTTAGCGGCTGTGGGTTGCAGGTGGGTTTTTTGTTTTAGAGGTTAAGAGGGAGATTGGCCGATAGCCCCCGTAGAACGCCCACAGAAAGCTATCTATTTTGAGCAAACTACCTTGATCGGCAGCCCATCTTTGTAAGAAAAATACTCAATGCACTTCTTGCCTTCCAGGTTGATTTCACGCTTACCAATCTCGCTGGCTTCAAAGAAATCCCCTATGGAAGTGCGCCCGCGTTCATGCCAATCCATCTCGTGCCAAGAATAGCCCTGCATAAGACTTGCCACGATTCGCATCGCAATGTAGATGCCAACTAAAGCAATCAGCACAGCTAGGACTACCAATGCCATTTGCTTTACCTTGCCCATGGTGCGCTCGAACCTGTAGCTGGACGGGATTGTGGATATTCCCTAACACCATTGGTGATACCCAAATCAATCAGCTTGTTGCCCAAGTTGGCCGGAAGCATCTGACTGCCAGTGTTAATGCCAAGACCCTTCAAACAATCTTGAACAGGATCGCCGCAATTATTGGTAACGGCGTTGTATTTGCCTTGTGGCTTCGAGAGACAAGCCTGCAAAGCAGCTTCTTGCGGCGGCGACAACTTCAGGTTGAGCTCCATCCCACTTCGGAAGTCATTTTTTGCGTTGTAGTCAGCCGTGGGCAGCTTGCTCATACCCTGCGGCCCGAACGAGAACGTGGTGCCATTGATATTCGTTGAGACATGTCCAAACGATGATGAACCCCATCCTGATGGCTGCCAGACCGTGATTCCAGCTTCTAGACCCATCGGGTCCGTAAACATAAACGCGTTCTGATTGGCGTATCCAAACCGCGACAGCCCTCCGGCGAGGCCGATTCTGTCTGGCTGCGTGTATCGCCCCTGCCCCGCTTGATAAGAGCGGAAATAGTTGTAATGTGTTGGCCCCGACGCGCCGTCGTCGTAAAAACAGGTATTTTCTTCAGGCGAATCAACAGCTTGCGCAAGCCACGCGCGGGGGGCATCGAGG
>JANOMD010000262.1:0-14655 GCA_031420135.1 Rhodoferax sp.
CTCCAAACGAAAGGTCTGGCTGGCCGCGGCGATGGCGTCGAACGCCGTCGTCGCGCTGTTGGACGATCCGTTTGCCGCACTGGACAAGCCGTCCATCCGGTACCTGACCGAAGTTTTGCAAGACATCGACCTTCAGGCTGCACGGGCGGTGGTGATCAGCGGCTATGAAGCGCCAGACAACCTGTGTCTGGCGGGGGTGATTGACTTGGGCGATTGAAGTCGAGGGGCTGCAAATTGCCTGGCGTTCAGGCGCGACAGCGTGGCCACTGCCCTGCCTTGGGAACCTGTGGTTGGCATTCGGGTCAAACCGCTTTTGAAGTGATGAATGATTTCACACAGCAGTGCGACCCAGCCCAAATTAGCGCCAAACCGCAAACCGCATCCAGCAATCCGCATCGTTCAAACGAGTTCAAAACCATGAACACTCTCCAACTCTCAAATAATTCTGTCGATGGTCTTGCCGCAGCAGCGCTGCGTCGGCTTCTGCGGTCGGCCTGCAAACTGGTGTTGCTCGGTGCAACAGCTATGGCAGGCGCGCAGGCTTTTGCCCAAACCAGCCCAGCGCCCGCTGCAAAAACGTCCATGGCCGCTGCCACCGCGACCGCCAAGGCCATCTTCGCGGGGGGGTGCTTCTGGTGTGTTGAATCAGACTTTGACAAGCTGCCCGGCGTACTGTCAACCACCTCGGGCTACATCGGTGGCAAAACCGCCAATCCAACCTACGACCAGGTTTCGGGCAACTCCACCGGCCATGCAGAGGCGGTCGAGATTGTGTTTGACCCTGCCAAGGTCAGCTATTCGCAACTGGTTGAGCACTTTTGGGTCACGATTGACCCCACCACCAAAGACCAGCAGTTTTGCGACCGGGGCTCGCCCTACCGCACCGCCATTTTTGCGCAGGACGCAGGGCAGTTGAAAATCGCGCAGGACTCCCGCAAGGCCCTTGAAAAATCGAAGCCGTTCAAGGAGCCGGTCGTCACCGAAGTGGTGTTGGCCAACACCTTTTACCCGGCCGAGGAATACCACCAGGACTACTACAAGAAGAACCCGCTGCGCTACAAATACTACCGCTCCAATTGCGGCCGCGATGCGCGCCTGAAGCAGCTATGGGGCGACAAGGCAGCGCAGTGACTCAGCATCAGACTTCATTGACCTGAGGAGCCTCTGCATAGCTCATCGGCAAGCCAAAGTTGTCCCTTGCTGACGCGCTATTGAAGCGCCGAGAATTTGGTCGGACTCAAGATGGAGGTAGCGGCATTCGCCACGATCACGCCATCTTTTTCTGACTCCGCCCAGGCCTGCTGCCATTCAGGATCTGCGGTGAATGCATCCCACTTTCGTTGCTTCTCCTCAAGCGACTCCCAGGCAAGCATGTAGATCAACTCAAGGTGTGACGGCCCGATCATGGTGGTCCAGAAACCCACTTGGCGGATGCCCATGCGCTCCCAGATCTTGGTGGTTTTCGTCTCAAACCGCTTCAGAAGGGCGGGCATTTTTCCAGGCATGGCACGGTAAATACGCAATTCATACAACATGAGGATCTCCTTTAAATTCATTCGCTCAGGCTGAGCGGTCCATCAACGCGCCGTGAATCCACCATCTATGACCAATTCTGAGCCGGTAACAAACTTCGACTCGTCCGAAGCCAGGTACAACACGCCATAGGCAATGTCTTCGGGCGTGCCAATGTGGCCCACGGGCTGCAGTGCGTTGTAGATGCGGTTGGCTTCCTCCTGGTCGTCAAAACGCGCCATCGATTTGCGCAGCAACGGGGTGTCGATAAAGCCCGGATGCACGGTGTTGACGCGCACATTGAGGCCTTTCTCGGCACAGGAAATCGCCACCGATTTGCTGTACAGGCGAACACCGCCCTTGGAGGCGTTGTAGGGCGCAATGTCGGCAAAACCCACCAGACCCATCACCGACGAAATGTTGATGATCGAACCATTGACAGGCTTGCTGTCACGCATCGCGGCGACGGCATGTTTGGTACCGAGAAACACGCCGTCCAGGTTGACTGCCATCAATCCGCGCCAATCAGCCAACGTGGTGTCAGTTGGAAAAGCTCGCGCTATATTGGTGCCGGCGCAGTTGACGGCGATGTTCAATTGTCCGAATCGTTTCCTGATCTTGGCCATCACGCCTATCCATTGCGCTTCATCGACCACGTCGAGTTTCACGAACAAGCCGTCGCCGCCGCCGTTCTTGATGTCGCGCAGCACCCGTTTGCCTGCCGCCTCATTCAAATCAGCGAGAACAACCGTCGCGCCTTGTTTCGCCAACAGGCGGGCAATCGCTTCACCCAGCCCACTGGATGCGCCAGTCACTAATGCCACTTTTCCCTGAACCCGGTTCATCGTATGACTACCTTTCTCTATTTTCTACTTGGCAACGCGTTTGCGTGGCATCATTTCGAACGCTGTACTGACGATCTGGTCAACCGATGGGTACGCCAGTTTTTCGAGCCCCGGCGTCGACGGCTTGGGCACGAACGGTGAACCGATCCGGCGCACCGGCCCGTCGAGTGACGTAAACCGCTGCTCGCCTACCGTGGCAGCAATCTCCGAGGCGACCGAGCACACCAAGGTTGCCTCGTTCACGACCAGCAATCGCCCGGTTTTTTCAACCGACTCAAAAATCGTCGCCCAGTCGATGGGCGAAACGGTGCGAGGGTCAATGACTTCCACCGAAATGCCGGTTTCCTGCAGGCGAGTTGCGGCCTGCAACGTGCGTGAGACCATCAGGCCCGTTGCGACGATGGTGAGGTCAGTGCCTTGGCGCGCCACACACGCCTGGCCAAAAGGGATGACCAGATCTGGGTCGTCTGAAACCAGCCCCTTGGTGCCATAGAGGAGCTTGGGTTCAAGGAAGACAACTGGGTCCTCGCCGCGCAGTGCAGACTTCAAAAGTCCTTTCGCGTCCGCCGGTGTGGCGGGCATCGCCACCCGCAAGCCGGGAATGTGGGCAAACCAGGCCTCCAGCGACTGGGAATGCTGGGCGGCCACGCCTTTGGTCATGCCGACGGGTGAGCGAATCACCAACGGCACCCGGGCCTGGCCTCCGGTCATGTAGCGAATTTTCGCCGCCTGGTTGACGATTTCGTCCATGCACACGGCCAAGAAATCCGAATACATGATTTCAGCCACGGCCGGCCCGCCGGTCATGGCCGCGCCCAGTGCAACGCCGACGATGGCAGACTCCGAAATCGGTGACTCAAACATGCGATCACCAAAACGCTCGCCAAAACCCAGGTGGACGCCAAAAGTGCCGCCACCCGGCAACAGGTCTTCACCAATGATGACCATCCCCGGCTGGCGCTCCATCTCCTCCAGGAGCGCCTCCCGGATCGCATCTTTGAAACTGATTTCGCGCAATGTGAATGGGCTCATGCGTAGACGTCCTGGCTTAACTCTTCATCGGCAGGGTAGGGGCTGGCCTGTGCAAACGCCACGGCACGCGCCACTTCGTTGTCGATTTCTTCGAGCAGCGTGGTGCGGTGGTCCAGATGCCCGCCTGCGGTCAGCTCGGCCTCCAGACGGGCAATCGGGTCGCGCGTCTGGCGCAAAACTTCCACCTGATTCTTGCTGCGGTACACCTGCGGATCGCCAGACGAATGGCCGTGGAAACGCTGCGTCTTGAGCTCCAATAACGTTGGGCCGTTGCCACCACGAGCGCGACTGACCGCCTCACACGCGGCGCCAACCACCGCGCTGATGTCGTTGCCATCCACCTGCACCCCCGGCATTTTGTAGTTGAGGGCCAACTCCGAAATGTTGCCGAACACCATGGTTTCAGAGGTATGCACGTATTGCGCCAGTCCATTGTTTTCGCAAACCAGCAGCAGCGGCAGTTTCCACAGCGAGGCCATGTTCATCACTTCGTGAAAAGTTCCCCGCGTGATGGCGCCATCACCAAAAAACACCACGGCAACGCGGCCATTTTTGCTGACCTTGGCATTCAAGGCGGCACCGGCTGCAATGGCATAACCCGCACCGACGATTCCGTTCGCACCGAGCATGCCCGCGCCGAGATCGGCAATATGCAACGACCCGCCCTTGCCTTTGCAATACCCATCGATTCGACCAAACAACTCGGCCATCATGCGGTCCATGCGGGCGCCAACCGCAATGCAGTGGCCATGCCCGCGGTGGGTAGAGGCGGCGTAATCGCCCTGTGTCAAAGCGGCACAAATGCCCACGGCGCACGACTCCTGACCTTCGTAGCTGTGCAGTGCGCCATAGATATTTCCGATGGACGACTGGTACAAGGCGGCGCGTTCAAAGGACCGAATTCGCACCATGTCGCGCCAGAAACCAACCCGTTGTGCGGGGGTCAGGTCAAGCTGGCTCATTGAATTTTCTCCATTGCTTTTTCCATTCACTTGTCCATCAGGTGAGGATGTTCGAGGTAAGCCACAATGGCCGCCAGAAATTTTGCCGCCTCCACGCCGTCGTTGGCGCGGTGGTCGAACACCAGCGTCAGGCACATTTCACTGACAAAACGCACGGAACCATCTGGCCCTTCACGCGCCACCCGATTCACCCGGCCCACGCCCAGTATGGCCACCTGGGGCGCAGAAATGATGGGCGCAAACGCATCCACCCCCCAGCGACCCAGTGAGCTGAGGGTGAAACTGCCACCCGTCATCTTCTTGCCGTCGAGGCGGCCCGCCCTCGCGGTTTGGGCCAGTTCGCGCAATTCGTCAGCAATCTCCTGCTGTGACTTGCTCGCGGCGTCATCGATGACGACGGTCACCATGGCGTCAGGGGTCGAGACCGCAACGGCGATATGGGCCGCTTTCGAGGGTTTGAATCTGAGGCCTTCCAGCCAGCCGTTGAAAGCAGGGTGTTCACCCAGCGTCAAAGCGCAGGCTCGGGCGACCGCCGCTGTCAAGGCATTTTCGCCGCGCAGCAAGAGTTGCGTGACGTCAGCATGCGACGACAGGGGAACATGGGGAATCGATTGCCAGGCCCGTTGCGTCGCCTGGGCGATGGCTTGACGCATGGGAGAGAGCGACGCGCCCTCATCGGCAGCTTGATGTGACGTGCCAGAACGGGTCGGCCCTTGCGCAACATTGGCCTGCACCCGATTGGTTTGTCCGCGCTTTGATTCGGCACGGACATCGTCCCGCGTGATGATGTCACCGTCACCTGTGCCTTCGAGATCGTGCCAATCGACACCCAATTCCTCTGCAAGCGCCCGAGCAGCAGGTGATATTTTTCCCCTCGACGAAGATCGCCTGGCGGGCGACGTGGCACCCACAACGGTGGCGTCAACAGGCGGTGGTTGGGAAGCCGCAGTATCACCGGCAACGCCAATCAGGCCAATGGTTTCACCCACCGGAACCACCGACCCAGCCACTGAAAAAATGGCATTGAGAACACCGTCCGCAGGGGCTTCCACGTCAAAGCTGGCCTTGTCGGACTCTACGACGGCGATGACCTCGCCGCTTTTCACAACGTCGCCCACGGCCTTCAGCCACTCTGAAACCGTGCCCTCCTCCATGGTGTGCCCGAGATTGGGCATGCCGATTTTCCAGCTCATGAATGCCAGGCTCCACCGTCTATATTGATCGTCTGCCCGGTGATGTAGGAAGCCCCTGGGCCGCACAGAAAAGTCACTACCGCTGCGATTTCTTCGGGTTCGCCAAAACGACCCAGCGGAATCGTCGACAAGATCGCATCGCCACGCTCCTGAAATACCGTTGCTGTCATGCCCGTGCGAATGGCGTTGGGAGCCACCGCGTTTACCAAGGTGTGCGGCGCAAACTGCCGCGACAGCCCCCGCGTCAACCCGACGATGCCGGCTTTGGCGACCGAGTAGGCCACCCGCCCCGGTACGCCGCGCCGGTAGGCGCCCGAACTGCAAAACACAATGCGCCCCACGCTGTTGGTGTCGCGGCGCGACTGGAAGGCCACCGCCAGGTCGTAACCATTGGTCAAGTTTGAGGCCAAGGCGCGATCCCAGGCCGAGTGGTCATCTGGATCCAACGGATCGTGCTCGAACAGCCCCGCCATATGGATCAACCCAAAAACCGGCCGAGCCGCAGCATCCAGGGCTGCTGCAGCTTGCAAAGGCGACGCGAGCTGCGACAGGTGGGTGCTGACGCGAGCGCCACCCCCCAGTGACATGGCTGCAACCTCCAGGCGGGCTGCGTCCACATCGACAAGCAGCACATGGGCACCCCGGTCAACCAGGTCTTGCGCACAGGCGCGCCCGATGCCACCCGCCGCGCCGGTGATGACGAACTGGCGACCTTCAAATCCGCTCGTGATGTCCGGCATGCCAGATCCAAATCGCGTTCAATCAGCCGCCCTTATATGCTGTGAGCCGCAGCTACTTTCCAACCCAGACCGGTTTTGCAGTCGCGATCGCGGGCGGATAGACTGGCACCGGCTGGCCGTTCTGCCATTGCGCGATGACGAGCCCGGCGCCAACACGCCGTCCGCGCTCGTCCCACTTCAGGGGTCCGGAGAAATACTCCGCAGCGCCAGTTGTCGTGTCCATGCTGCGCATGTACTCCGCTACCTTCTTGCGGTCGGCGACACCGACTTTTTCCAGGGCTTCGCGGTAGATCATGATCTGGCCATAACCATCCAGCGACTGCGCGTTCATCCAGGGGCGATTGGTGCGGGCTTTGAATCGCGCCGCCAGATCTTGATGCCGCTTGCCTGGCCAGTTTGAATTGATGCTGAAGAAGTTCTCCAAATTCTTGGCGCCCATCACGCCCAATAATTCGGATGTCGCACTGGGGCCTGCCACCGCGAAGGTGGGCAACACGTCACGGCCCAGGCCCAATTCGCTGAGTTTGTCCAGCATCAGTTTGAGATCAGACAAGGCCGACGGCATCAGGAACAGGATGTCGGGCTTGTTGCGGCGCAAGTTGCCGATCAACTCGGTGGCGTCGGAGATGGGCGGTGTGTAGGGCTTTTCTGAGAGCAGGGTCAGCCCGGCCTTGGTGAAGCCACCCTCGCGCCATGTTTTCACCATGCCCTGAATGGCTTGGTTGGTATCGGCCACCACCGCAACGGTTTTCGGTGTCGGGCCGCCAGCGATTTTGGCCAAATCCATAACGGTGGGCAAGGCAAGCTGCCCCTGCATACTGGCGACAGGCACAGCTTCAAACAGGTACTTGAAGCCACGCTCGGTCAGCGCATCGGCAAAAGTCTGCGTGATCCAGGGCAACTCAGCACGCTCAGTTTGCTCAGTGACAACCAGCGTCATGCCGCTGAGCGCATCACCCAGGCCACCAATCAGGGTCGGCTCCTGTGCGAGTAAACGCGCCGCTGCGTTTTTGGCCTTTTCGACCGAGTCTTCGGCGTCAGCGGCGACCAATTGCATCTTCGCCCCACCGAGCGATTTGATACCGCCCGCCGCATTGATTTCATCAATGGCCATGTCGGCACCGGCTTTGATGTTTTGACCGATGGATGCCCAAGGCCCGGACAAAGGAACCACCGTGCCGACTTTGACAATCGCCGAAGACTGGGCGCGGGCGCCAGCCACATAGGCGCCGGTGGTCGCAGCGAGGGTGTAGCCCAGGGCGGTTCGGCGGGTAATTTTCTGCTTGCTCATCGCGGTACTCCTTCAGGTTGGGGGAGGGTGGGGAAACTTTTGCTTTCGGGCGGGCTGCGCTTCAGCCCATGCCCAAATAGGCTTGCTTGATGCGCTCGTTGGCCATGATCTGTTCGGGAGGCCCATCGGCCACACATTTGCCAACGTCAAGCACATAAGCCCAATTGCAGGGCTCCAGCGCCTCCACCACGCGTTGCTCCACCAGAAGAATGGTCAGCTTCGAGTCGCGGTGCAGGTCTTGAATGCGTTCAAAAATCAGATCCACCACAATCGGTGCCAGGCCCATGGAGGGCTCATCAAGCAACAAAAGCCGAGGGGAAGAAGCCAAGCCGCGGGCAATCGCCAGCATTTGCTGCTCGCCGCCCGAGAGTGTTCCGGCCAATTGGTCGCGGCGCTCTGCCAGCACCGGAAACAGCGCAAAATTACGCTCCAGGTTGCGGCTCCAGTCGGCACGCCCTTTGGCGGTAGACGCACCCATTTGCAGGTTTTCAAACACAGTCAGGTTGCTGAACACCTGGCGGCCCTCAGGCACGTGGGCAATGCCCAGATGGGCCCGATCCTTGGCCGGCAGTTTGAGCAGATCTTTTCCTTCAAACACGATGCTGCCGGCATCGGGAACCACCTGACCAGAGATGGTTTTAAACAGCGTCGTCTTGCCAGCGCCGTTGGGGCCGATGATGGCAACAAACTGTCCTTCGTCCACCTTGATCGACACGCCATTCAGGGCGCGAATCACCCCATAACTTGCGAAGACGCCTTCAAGCCGCAGCATGGTGCATCTCCATCCATTTTTTCCCGAGATAGGCCTTGATCACCTCCGGGTTGGCCATCACGGTGGCCGGCGGCCCCTCGGCAATCACCTGGCCGTGGTCCAGCACGATGAAGCGGTTCGCCAGGCGCGTCATGGCGTGCATGGTGTGTTCGATAATCAGTACCGTCACCCCCGCAGCGGGCAGGCGCTGAATGACCAGCAGGACCTCCTCGACTTCGCCCGCGCCCAGACCCGCCAGGGTTTCGTCCAGCAGCAAGAGTTTGGGTTTTGACGCCAACGCCCGCGCCAACTCCATCAGCCGCAATTCCAGGTTGGTCAGGCCACTCACCAGCGATTCTGATTTTGCATCCAGCCCAACCATCACCAAGGCCGCGTGCGCCATGGCAATGGCTTGTGGACCATCCCGGCTGGGCGCGAGGGCACCCACAACCACATTGTTGAGCACACTCATGCGCTGGAACGGGCGCGCCACCTGAAACGTGCGGCCCATGCCGAGGTGGCACAAGGCATTGGGCGGCAAACCTGTCGCAGGGCGGCCTGCCATTTCGACAGCGCCCGCCGTCGGCGACTGGAAACCGTTGATCACATTGAAAAGCGTGGTCTTGCCCGCGCCATTGGGGCCGATGATGCCCACAATTTCCCCGCTGTGGACTTCGAAACTCACGTTCTGAACCGCTTTGAGTCCACCGAATGATTTGGACAATCCCGTCACTTTGAGCAGCGTGGCGCCGACGGGTGTTGCTGCCTGGCTGGCAATCTGGATTGAAGTGGGCGCGGCCACAACCGGCGCAGCAGCAGTTCGCGGCGCGGCCTCGACGGGTGTGCGGTCTGGCAGGTGATCTGCCGCGGACCGATTTCGCCTGGCCAACATGTCCCGTACCTTCCAAAACACACCTTCCGGCGCAAGCAGGATCACCAGCATGATCGTCAGGCCGTAAATCACGCCTTGAATGCCCGGCAGGATGTGGCCGAGTTGCGCACGCAGGCTTTCGGTCAGCGGGATCAGCACCACGGCGCCAATCACCGGCCCCCACAGAGTTCCCACACCGCCGAACAAGGTCAATATCAGGGCCTGCGCCGAAACCACGGTGCCAAACACGCCGTGTGGCGTTACCACTTGCAACACGACGGCGTGAAACCCGCCCACCAACGCCCCGAGCGCACCGGTGGCGACAAAACCAATCATCTTCACGCGAAAAGTGTTGATGCCAGCCGCTTCCGCTGCCAGTTCGTTTTGTTTGATCGACAGCATCGCCAGGCCGAAGCGCGAGCGCTCCACCACCAGCGTGATGAGCATGATGACCGTCATCAGTGCCACGCCAATCAGCGTGTTGACCCGCCCGTCGGCGAATTGCATGAAACCCACCGGGTCGTCACGGCGGATGGGAAATGTCAACTCCTGCCATCCCATCCAGTCGAAAAGAAAGATGAACAACGACGGGTAGGCCAACATCGCCAGCGCGAAATAATGCCCGCGCAGCCGGAACGTGATCGAGCCAATGATCACGCTGGCCAAACCGCCCACGAAGGTCGCCACCATCAGGCCGTACCAAGGTGAGATGCCCTGCTTGATCGCCAGCAAGGCCACGGCAAAAGCGCCCAAGCCGAAAAACGTGGAGTGGCCAAAGGAGATGAGGCCAGTGTATCCACTGAAGAGATTCCAGGTCAACGCCACCATGGCCCAGATTGGAACAGTGCTCAAAATCAACTGGTAATACGGGTCGCGGATGAAGAAACCACCCAGCGCCATCAGCAGCGCCACGACAAAAATCATGCGCAGTGCCGGGCCTTTGAAAACGCTGGTCAACATCAGGTGCGCTCTACACTTTTGCCGAACAGGCCTTGGGGACGCAGCAGCACAATCGTCAGGAACAGCAGGAAGATGGTGGCGTTCTGCAACTGAAATGGCAGGAAGTAGGTCGAGAGCTGCTGCACCAGCCCCATGGCGAAGCCGCCCCAAAAAGCGCCCAGCATGCTCCCCATGCCACCCAACACCACCCCAGCGTACATGATGATCACAAACTCAAACCCGATGTAGGGGTGAAACGGGTAAAACATGGCGATTAAACCGCCCGCCAGGGCCGTGGCGCCAGTGCCAATGGCAAAGGCGACCGCATAGGATTTTTCAACGTCAATGCCAACGATGGTGGCCGCCGTGGGGTTGTCCGCAGCGGCGCGCATCGAGGTGCCGGCGCGTGTTCTTTGCACAAACAAGTACAGGCCGACACTGGCCGCGATTGCCGCCACGCTGCCAATCGCCCGCGCCTGATTCACAAAGATCGTGATCGCCTCTTTGCCGAAGGGGCCCATCGTCCACGACGACGAGGAGAGTGTGGACTGCACGGTGCGCGGTGACGAGCCAAACACGATCAAGGCCAGGTTGGAGATCACCAGGCTCAAGCCGAGTGTGAGAATCAGCTGCGCGAAATGGCCTTCGTTGTCGCTGCCTACCACGCGCGAGCCGCTGACGTGGGCAATCACGAAGCGCTGCAGCAGCCAACCCAGCACAGCCAGCAAACCTGCGGCGACAACGATAGCTGCATAAGCCCCCGCTGCCGGGCCTACCGCGAACAATGTGGCCAACATGGCACCGATCAGCGCCGTGGCGTACATGCCCAGCATCATGAACTCGCCCTGCGCGAAATTGATGACCCGGATCACCCCGAAGATCATGCCCAGGCCGGTGCACAACAGCCCGTAAATGCTGCCCACCAGCACGCCTGTGACCAGGCGTTGAAGCAGGTTTTCGATAATCACCGAGTCCATGGTGGCCCGTTTGCTTAAATTGGGTTGAGTTGGGTTGAAACTTGAAAACCAGCTTGCAAAATTGTTCAACTATTTGCAAGTATTCTGGATGGTACTAAACTGGTACTCGTGGGTATACAGGGGTAATCCCTCGATAAATTCGAACTAGGGCCGGTCACAAGATCGCCAGCAAAACCAGGAGTACAACGGCTCGGGCGACATCAATGTCGCCAGCAATTTCAGTTGCAAATAAAGGCGGGCAACCCACCGGATTGATTTCAGGTCGCCCAAATGCGCGGCGGTGCCGCAGTCTTGTCCCATAGCGCCTGGCGCCAAGCCATCCAGATTTGTCTGAGCATAATTGCCACGTTCGAACGGCAAGTTGGCTTGCGGCAGTCCCAACGCCGTCACATCCCAGCCGATGAATTCGGCAGCGTCGGCAAGCGTCAGGCGCAGGTGGTTTTCGGCCAGGCAGCGGTTGTAGCAAATCGCCTCCATGGGCAACCACTCCAGCCGCGCATCGCCTTGCAGTGCGATGTTTGTGCGCTGCAGCGCAAGTTCGCCATCGGATTTGTAAAACCGCGTCGCACCGGGCGTTGTGACCAGCCCGTGCGCGCCACCTCGCGCGGTGATGTGGATATCCAGTGTGTCGCCGCCGACCAGCCCGCCAGGCGGGTGCACCAGTACGTTGTGGCAGATGCCGTCACCTTCCGGGTACAGACTTTGCAGAATGCGCAACGGGCCATCGTGCTGATGGCGGGCTACGGTTCGGCTGGCTTCGACGGTGTAATCGAGTTGAAGATGGGCGTCCCAGGCCATGGATGGTCAGCCGCTGCCACCGCAACCGCCCGCTACAGGCAGGTCACTGCGCTCGCCGGCGTCAGCGCAGAACTTGAAATGACAGGCCTGGGGGCTATCCATTTTGACTGCCCCGGTGCGCCCAGCCGGTGGTGCGGTTTTCAATCGCACTGAACAGCTCGTACATGGCCATCGCCATGGCACCCACCACCAGCAGGCCGGCAAAGGCCAGCCCCATTTGCATCGACGACCCGGCCGAGATCAGCAGGTAGCCAATGCCCTCGTTGGCGGCGGTCATCTCGCTCACCGTCGTGCCGACAAACGCCAGCGTGATCGCCACTTTGAGCGAGCCATAAAAATACGGCATGGAGCGTGGCAGGCCCACCTTGACCAGCACGTCCCAGCGCTTGGCGCCCAACACGCGCAGCACGTCTTCCAGCTCGGGCTCCAGCGTGGCCAGGCCGGTGGCAATGTTGACCATGATAGGAAAGAAGCTGATCAAAAATGCGGTCAAAATTGCCGGTCCCACGCCAATCCCAAACCAGACTACCAAGATCGGTACAAACGCGGCCTTGGGCAGGGCATTGAAAGCGGTCATCAACGGGTAGACCGCGGCATACGCCAGGCGTGAGCTGCCAATCACAAACCCCAGCAGGACACCGACCACGATGGCGATGCCAAACCCGGCCATGGTGACCCAGAACGTGCGCCAGGCGTGGCCCGCGATGACGGCTTTGAATTCCCAAAACTGGGTCCAGATGCGCCATGGACTCGGGAAGATGAATTCCGACACATCAAACGCCGAGCAGATGCCCTGCCACAGCAGCAAAATTGCCACCAGAAGAAACCAGGGCGACCAGCGTTCCATTTGCTTTTTGTTCATGATTTGACGGCGGCACGCTGCCCGGTTTGACGTATCGCACCAATGTGCGAGCGCAGTTCGTGCACGATATCGGTGAATTCCCGGGTGTAGGTCACTTCAAGGTCGCGCGGGCGGGGCAGGTCGATGTCGCGCTTAACCACAAAACGGCCTGGGCTTTTGCTCATCACATACACCGTGTCGGCCAGAAAAACCGACTCGCGCAGGTCGTGTGTGACCAGGATGACGTTGAATTGCTGTTCGGTCCACAGGTCGCGCAAAATGCACCACAGTTCCTCACGCGTGAAGGCGTCCAGCGCGCCAAACGGCTCATCCAGCAACAGCATTTTGGGTTCGTGGATCAACGCGCGGCAAATACTGGCGCGCTGCTGCATGCCGCCTGAAAGCTCCCACGGGAACTTGTCTTCATAGCCGCCCAAACCCACCTTTTGCAGCAGCTTGCGGGCCCGCTGATCGTAGACTTTGCGTTGCGTTTTGAAGTTGCTGCGGTAGGGCTCGACGATCTCAAGCGGCAGCAGCACGTTGTCCACCGTCGTGCGCCAGGGCAGCAGCGACGGCGCCTGAAACGCCATGCCCGAGATTTTGAGCGGGCCAGTCACGGGCTGCTGGTCGATCAGGATCTTGCCCCTGGAGGGCATCTTCAGCCCCGTCGTGAGCTTCATGAAGGTGGATTTTCCGCAACCCGACGGCCCGACGATGGCAATGAACTCGCCCTGGCGAACTTGCAAGTCAATCGCCTCGACTGCAAAGTGCTTTTGCGCCAGCAACTCGTCGTTGTAGGCGAGCCAGACGTCCGAGAAATCAACAAACATGGCCCCCACGCTTGCCACTTCGTGTGCTGCGCTGCCCCCCGAGGGGGCCGTGCCTTGCTCGGGGCGGCCCGTCGCGGCGGCGGGTATGGCCCCTGCGCTTGCCAATTGGTGTGCATCGCTCACTTTTTCGGTGTCGGCAACACATTCAGTTCGGCCCTGGAGGGCAGAAACGAGTCGTTCCAGACGGCGTCCGGGTTGATCCGGCTCTTGGTGTTGAAGGCGTCAGATACCTGCGACGCCATCAGCGCAAGCCTTGGCCCGTTGACCTGGCCAAAGCCTTCCGCGCGGGCGTTGGAACTGTTGATCGCGGTATCAATCGCCAGCTTCAGGCGGCGCGTTTCGAGCTCGACATTGACAATGCCGTCGCGGGCCTTGACATCCTGAATGGCAGCAGCCGGATTGGCGATCACATCCTTCACGCCCTTGGAGAATGCCACCAGAAAGGCTTTGACGGCAGCCGGGTTCTCCTTGAGGATCTTTGGCGAGGCAATGATGGCGTTGCCATACAGTTTGACGCCAAAATCCGGGTAGGGCAGAACCACGACATCGTCGGCCTTGACCCCACGTGCCTCCAGATTCAGCAGGGATGTGAAGGTGAATCCGGTGATGGCATCGACGTCGCCGCGCACCAACATGGTTTCACGCAGCGGCGGGTCCATGGCGGTCCACTGCACGCCGCTGATGTTGTTGGCCTTGGCAAAGATCGGAAAGGCACGCCTGCCTGCATCGAACACCGGGGCTCCGAGCTTTTTTCCGTTCAGGTCGGCGGGCGTCTTGATGCCCGATTTTTTGAGTGCCATGACCGACGCTGGCGTGTCGTTGTAAACCATCATGATGGCGACCGGCTTGTTGGGCGCGTCCGGGTTGTTGGCATGAAATTCCATCAGCGCCGCCAGGTCGGCAAAGCCCATGTCATACGCGCCGGATGCGACACGGGTCACTGCGGCACCCGAGCCGCTGCCCGCATCCACCGTGACGTCCAGCTTGGCGTCCTTGAAATAGCCTTTGGCAACCGGTGTCAAGAACAAGGCAGCCGGGCCTTCAAACCGCCAGTCGAGCTGGAACTTGATGGG
>JANOMD010000263.1:0-2309 GCA_031420135.1 Rhodoferax sp.
ATTAATACCGTGTTGAGGGCGTTTCGTGATGCTTCGGTTTAATTTGGTTAATAAGAAAATTGGGTTTAGATTAAATTTTTTGCTATTAATTTAGTAGCTGGTTACGCCGGTAATACGGGGCTAGACGCATACTTAGCATCAATAATGCCGACCTGGCACTGAATTGCCCGGTCACCACCGACGCGCTGCTCGGCGTGCGCCCCGAACACATCGCGCTGGTGCAAGAGAGCCCCTGGCGCGGCGAAGTTACCGTGGTCGAACCAATCGGCGCCGATACCTTTGTGGTTGTGAAAACCGATGCGGGCGACGTGACGGTGCGCACGTCACCGCAAACGCAGGCCCTGCCCGGCGATGCCGTCGGGCTGGAGATTCAGCCTGCGCGGGTGAGCTGGTTTGATGCGGGGAGTGGGGTGAGGTCGTAGGGGTTTGCTGGTCAGTCCATTGCGCTGGAACCTGGTCGCAACGGTTGAGGTGAGCTTGGCCTCGGACGGTTTAATTCACAAATGGCAGCTCAAGCCCAGATATCCCACCGATTCCCCGGAGTCTTCTGGGTTTTAGTCGCGAGTTGTGACGAACTCGTCGAACTTATCGAATCTGTCTGTTCACACAGTGCTGCCTGACGATCAGCGTCAATCTGCGGATCATGTAGGATTCGCCGTGTTCTCCGTTCATAACAACCGCGCAATATTGCAGGGAGCTTAAAACATGCGTTCGTACTTGCTCAGATCCATGGCAGTGGCGGCTTTTGTCTTCTTGGCAGCCACCGCATCACAAGACTCGCTGGGTCAGTCTTCCGGGAGACCGACCGCCATCGTGGACGATACGAGCGATGGAGGTGGTCCGGGCGGCGGCACGTTTTTTGTGCTGGAGGCAGTGGATGGCGTCGAGGTTCCTGATACTGCACTGAGCGCAAGCTTTCGTGCCAGTTTTGGGCGGGGTGCTTATATGGTTGTCAGGGGAGCTGGGCGTCCTGTTTCTTCCGGTCGGGTAACTTTGAAACTGCGCGGAATTCAAACCCATGTAGCGCCCATCAATTCCATTTTTCAGACCATATTCCGTGGCGGAAACCCTGAGGTCGCTGGTGCAGTTGCGGTCGATCTTGTTGCCGGCCAGCGCTACCGGGTGAGTGGAATTCTGGACAGCTTCAAACGTGAGGTCTGGATCGAGGATGATCGTGGAACCGAGCTTGTTGGCAGCCGGGTTGCTGTTGCGCCAGACCCTGAACTCCTGAAGCAAATGGAAGGGTCATCTTTCGTCAAGACAAACCTGAGGTACGAAGGGGACTGGATTAATGAGGCGTCTTTGCCGAACCGGGCATTTGTGCCCGCCGGCGCTCGACTCAAGGTACTTGACTACGGCTCGAATCGCGCGAGCGTGCTTATTGACGGCCGAAAAATGCGATTGGGCATTGATTGGACCCGGGGCAAGGAAACGATTCAGCAGTTCGTCGCTCGCGTGACTGGCGGGGAAGATCCCCGGACGACCATTGCGACTTATCCCGAACGCGTGAGAAACGCCATTCGAGCCGGCAGGGTCTTTCCCGGGATGACAAAGGATCAGGTCCTCGTTTCTCTGGGGCGGCCTCGGCTTGACCTTACACCCACGCTGAACGAAAAAGAGTGGACGTTCGAAGTGCCTGAGCAGGGTGAGCTCTTCATGGTGTTCGATGAAACGGGTCTCTTGAAGGAAGTGGACGGCGCGCGGCAGGCGCGAAAGCTGGTTCTTTACGAGGCTCAATAGCGCGCCAGTCGCCAGCAGGCCGGAAGCTCTATCGGCGCGTACTGGGGAGTGTGTCCGGTTGACCGACTTGGGCGATGAATTTCGTCGCAGGCCAGGATGGATGTCTAGCCGAATTTTTTCGCCCGCTGCCGCCTGCTCAGCCTCGTATCAAGGCAAGTCCTTCACCACCTCCGGCTGACCGGTCAGAATCACTGCGTAGTTGGCGGTGTTGTACAGCACTTTTTTCACATAGTCGCGCGTTTCGCTGAAGGGCACGTTATTGGCCCAGATGGCGGCGTCCAGCGTCGAGCTTCCGTTTTGTCCGCGCCAGCTCCGTGGCCGGCCGGCTCCGGCGTTGTAGGCGGCGGCAGCCATAAGAAAAATGAGGGTCATATTTCAACTAATTTGCCAACCTTTCTGTCAAATTAAACGCAAACCAGCCGGTTGCACATATGCATAAAATATGCATAATGACGCATGTCCATCGAATTCGATCCGGTCAAGCAAGGACAAACCTTCGCAAGCATGGTGTGAGCTTTGCGCATGCCGAGCAGGCGCTTCTTGATCCGATGGCCTTCACTATCGAAGAC
>JANOMD010000264.1:0-3377 GCA_031420135.1 Rhodoferax sp.
CCCGAAAACGGATTCAAAACAGCCGGGACAGCCCGCTGGCCAGAAAGCTCAGCAGCAGCGTGGTGGACAGTGGCAGAAACCATTCGCGCCCGAACAGCCTGAACCGAAAGTCACCTGGAAGTTTGCCAAAACCAAGACGACCTAAAAACGGCGAAAAGGCATTGATCAGGACCAGAGCCAGAAAAACGACGAAAAGCCAGCGCAGCATGGTGTGAAGGGCAATCAGCGGGTCAAGGGGACTAAAGCGTGTGGGTTCGGTCACCGGCAGCAAAGCCGATAGCTTGCCACGTTTCAGTGCCGCGTTCAGCGCCAACCTGGCGGTCAGTTGAAATGCCAATCGGGTTCGAGATGCCTTTGGTGAAGGCGATGACCTTGAACAGTTCGCCCATTTCATGCTCCAGAATCAGCCTTTGCGCCATCAGTTTCTCGGCCAGGGTAGCGCTTTCGAGTCGTTGCAGCAGACCACAGTTCATTAAAAAACGGGCTTGAGTGCAATAGCCCAATACGTCAAAACCAGCGTCTTGCCCGGCCAGCGCTATACCGGTGAAATTCACGTGCGCGGTAATGTCTTTCAGGCCCACGTCCGCCAGCGGGTTGGTGTCTGAGCGGTGCGCATGGTGACACATCACGGTGCCCATGTGGCGCTGCGGGTGGTAGTACTCGGCTTCAGGAAAGCCGTAGTCGATCAGGAACACCGCACCTTGGTCCAACCGGTCGGCCAGGGTGCGCACAAAAGCCTCTGCCTGGGGGTGAATTTCGGTCAGGTAATCGTGCGCGCCGACAACTTCGCCTGGAGGTCGAAGCTTGGTCGGCTGGTCGGCCCAGGCGAACTCTGATGCGTCGCTCGAACCAGCTTTGTCTGGCTCACCGGTGAGCGCAACGCCGCGTTCATGCCAGACACCTGCCCGGCGCACCAACAGTTTCACCGGCATGGCGTCAAGCACTTCATTGCCCAGCACGACGCCAGACATGGTTGCTGGCAACGCATCAGCCCAATGCACGATTGGCAGGTGCGCCGACAAGGTTTGCTGCTGCCGCTCACGCAGGGCACCAGAGACTTCCACAATGGTGTAGCACGAAACCGGCACGCCCTGGCGGCTCAACTCGTCCAGCAAATCACCGGCCAGCGCCCCTGAACCCGCACCAAACTCCCAGATTTCAGAACTCTGTGCAGCTTGAAGTGCCTGCGCGACCGGGGTGGCCAGGGTCTGGCCAAACAGGCGGGTCAATTCTGGTGCGGTCACAAAGTCACTGCCCTGGCCTTTCACACCTTCGGGCATCCAGCCAAATTTCTCGCCCGCGTTGGCGTAATAACCCAGGCCGGGGCTGTAAAGCGCAAGCGACATGAACGCATCAAATGCAAGCCAGCCGCCCGCGTGCTGAATCGCCTGGGCAATATGCGCTTGCAAGGGGTTCGTTAAAATCCGGGGAGTTTTCATCAGCCGATGATTGTCCCTGAACCGTTTGGCAATGCCCGGCGTCTACCGCCAAAACCAGATTCGAACCGAATGACTGACCAACCCCGCCCCAGGACCGTGCTGGTGACCGGCGCTGCCAAGCGGCTGGGGCGCAGCATTGCGCTTGCACTGGCAAAGGGCGGCTGGCAGGTCGCCGTGCATTACCGCAGCTCTTCGTCTGAGGCCGCCCAAACGGTGGCAGACTGCCTGCAATCGGGTGCCGACAGCGCCGCTTTTCAAGCCGATCTGGCCGATGAAGCCCAGGTGCGCGGTTTGCTGGCGAAAGTGATTGCGCGGTTTGGCGACGTGGCTGCCGTGGTCAATAGTGCCTCCACCTTTGAGCATGACAGCGTGGCGAATTTCAGCTTTTCCGCGCTGGACAATCACCTGCATACCAACACCGGCGCTTCGATCTTGCTGGCGCAAGCCTTGCATACGCACCTGAAGGCGCGACCCCACGCCGACGGACCTGGCAATGGCGCTGTGGTCAATCTGCTGGACCAAAAGCTGTGGAACCAGAACCCCGATTTCTTCAGTTACACGCTGTCCAAGGCAGCACTGGAGGCCGCCAACACCATGCTGGCGCTGGCACTCGCGCCGCAGGTGCGGGTGGTGGGCGTGGCGCCGGGGCTGACGCTAGCCAGCCATCTCCTCAGCGACGACAAGTTCAAGGCACTGCATGCCCTGAGTCCGCTCGGGCGCTCCAGCACGCCCGAAGACGTGGCCGCTGCCGTGAAATTCGCGCTGGAAAACGCCTCCATCACTGGCACCACCCTGCTGGTGGACGGTGGCCAGCATTTGATGAAGTTTGAACGCGATTTTTCGCTGATGTGAGACCCCGCCCATGCCCAATGCCCTGCCACCGCCGACCACGCCAAGCCACGGCCAGCGCACCCTGACGCTGACCGGTCTGCGGTTCGATGCGAATCTGGGCATCCTCGAATCTGAAAAAATGGCGCCGCAGCCGATCCTGGTGGATGCCGAACTGCACCTTGGCAGCCCGCCGCTGCTTCCGGATGATGACGAGATCCACCACGTGCTGGACTACCGCAAAGTGCGCCGCATCATCATTGACGAATGCACCGCCGTGCACGTGAACCTGCTGGAAAGCCTGATTGGCAAACTGGCCCACCGGCTGTTGCAGTTGCCAGGCGTGCTGGGGGTTCGGGTGAAAATTGCCAAGCTTGAAATTTTTGACGACTGCGAAGTGGCGATTCGGGTTGAAACCGGCACCTGGTGACCAGATTCAAACACGCAGGCAGTACTAAAGAATTTGAGGAAAAAAATGACAGTAATCTGGACCGATGATGAGTACGTTGCAGCCAAACTGCCGCCGCCGGACGCCGCCACGGCGACGCCGCAGAGCGCTGATTTCAAGGTCGAGCGCGACGCGGCGCAACGTGCCGCTTATGAGGCCATCAAGCTGGAAAAACGCCTGTGCCGCCAGGTCGGCCAGGCGGTGGTCGAGTTCAACATGATCGAAGAAGGCGACAAGGTCATGGTCTGCGTGAGCGGCGGCAAGGACAGCTACGCCATGCTGGACATTCTGCTCAAGCTGAAAAAACGTGCGCCCATTCATTTCGACCTGATCGCAGTGAACCTGGACCAAAAGCAGCCGGGCTTTCCAGAGCACATCCTGCCGGCCTATTTGAAAACTGTGGGGGTGCCGTTTCACATCGAAAACCAGGACACCTATTCCATCGTCAAGCGCGTGATTCCCGAGGGGAAAACCATGTGCAGCCTGTGCAGCCGGTTGCGCCGGGGCATTTTGTACCGCGTGGCAGATGAACTGGGCGCCACCAAAATTGCACTGGGCCATCACCGCGATGACATGCTGCAGACCTTCTTCCTGAACATGTTCTTTGGCGGCAAGCTAAAAGGCATGCCACCCAAGCTGGTCAGCGACGATGGCCGGCACAT
>JANOMD010000265.1:0-1904 GCA_031420135.1 Rhodoferax sp.
GGCTGGCAAGGGCGCAGCGGCGTGTTGGGCCGTGGCCACGATGCCGCCTGCACCTATGCCGCTGATGCCGTCGCCGAGATGGACTTTGCCATGGACGTGCTGGAGGCCCGTGGCGACATTGCCCCCGACGGACCTGAGGCCGAGGCCTTTGTGATGGGTGTCATCACCAACACCATCGTGCACGAGGTGGGGCACACCTTGGGGCTCAAGCACAACTTCAAGGCATCAACCACCATCACCCGCGCGCAGTTGCAGGACAAGGCCTACACCGAGGCCAATGGCCTGTCCGGCTCGGTGATGGACTACAACGCCTATAACCTGGCGGTCGAGGGCGAAAAGCAGGGCAGCATCAGCGGCAGAAAGTTGGGCGCTTACGATTACTGGGCAATTGAATATGCCTACCGGCCGCTGGACGCGGCGACTGAAACCGCCGAGTTGGCCAAAATTGCCGGGCGCAGCACCGAGCCCGCTTTGGCTTACGCCGACGATGCCGATGCCGGCGGCTTTGGCAGTGATGGCATCGACCCTTTGGCCAACCGTTTTGACCTGGGAGACGACCCGCTGGCCTATTACAAAAAGCGCCTGAAGCTGTCGCAGGAGCTTTGGGCACGGGTGCAGGCGCGCGGCGCGCGGGCCGGTGACGACCCAACCCGCCAGCGCCGCATTTTGCTGGCCGGGTTTGCCCAGTTGCAGCGCTCGGCCGAGCTGGTCGGCAAATACGTGGGTGGGATGTACACGCTGCGTGATTTGCCTGGCACCAACACTGGCCGCGCCAATTACAAACCGGTGGAGCCTGCCAAACAGCGCGAAGCCTTGCAGTTTTTGGCGACCGGCCTGTTCAGTGCCGACAGCTTTCGCTTTGACCCCAAATTTTTGTCCAACCTGAGCGTGGACTACAACGAATGGAATCGTGAAGGCCCCGTCAACGTGCGTGGCGCGGTGTTGCGGGCGCAGACTACCGCGATGGATCGGCTATTGGCCGCAGGCACGGCGCAGCGCCTGCTGGATTTGCCCAACTATCTGGAGCCGTCCGAACGCAAAGGCATGATCTCGCTGAATGAGGTCTACGCCACGCTTCAATCGAGCATCTGGAGCGAGCTTAAAACCGGCACCGAGATTGACGGCCTGCGCCGCAACTTGCAGCGCGAGCATTTGCGACGGATGCAAACCGCGTTGACCCGTGGCGCGCCCGGCATGCCCGCCGATGCGCTCAGCCTGGCGCGCCTGCATGCAAATCGCCTTCAAGCCGACTTGCGCAGCGCCGTGGCACGCGCTGGCAGCGCCAGAAGCAATCAGTCGATAGAAACCCAGGCCCACCTGGCGGAAAGCCTGGGCATCGTGACCGAAGCCCTGCGCGCCACCATGCAACGCAGCTAGTCGCCGTCCTTGCGTCTGTCCAGCCGATCAAGGTGATTTTGGGGGGCGGTGGCTGCACCGTCCCTGTAAATTACAGTTACTATATAAATAATAGCAAACTATCTATATGGTACTAGAGCTACAGGCCTTTTATATAGGTGAAATGGCGAAAAATCATCAATTGGGCATGATTTCAAGGTAATCTGATATCGTCCACGATATGACTTTTTTCCATTGCCCTTGCCAATGACCCAATCCATTCACCGCTAAACGCAAGTCATTTCGGACAGCTTCAAGGCTGCAGCCGTCAAACTGGCCTGTCACCCCGCAGCGTGATGCGGTGCATGACGCGGCGAAAGCCGTGGTAATCGTTGATCGGGTTGTGTTGCGCACAGCGGTTATCCCAGAACGCAACCGCGTTTGGCTCCCAGGCGAAACGGCAGGTGAACTCGGGCTTGACCTGGTGCCTGAAAAGAAACTCCAGCAGGGGCGCACTTTCTTCATCTGTCATGCCCTTGATGCCGGCGGTATGGGCGATATTCACGTAA
>JANOMD010000266.1:0-3327 GCA_031420135.1 Rhodoferax sp.
CGCACGTTGCAAGGTGCGGTCTTCGCCCAGATTCACGTTGTTGGGGATTTTTTCGCTGTAGTTGATGGATGACATGATTTGCTCCTGAAAATGTTAAACCCGGTTCCAGTCGAATGAGGCCTTGTCGCCCTTGCCGTAAACCTTCAAAGCGCCCTTTTCACCGACCGCATTGGGCCGCTGGAAAATCCAGTTTTGCCAGGCGGTCAGGCGACCAAAAACACGGGTTGCCATGGTTTCTACGCCATTGAAACGCAGGTTGGCTTCCAGCCCGGTCAGGGCATCGGGCGACATCGCCACGCGCTCTTCAATGGCGATGCGAACCTCGTCCGCCCAGTCAATATCGTCCGGATTGGACGTGGCCAACCCCAGCGCGAATGCGGCGTCGGCGTCCAGCGGCTTGCCCACGACTGCGCGCACGCCATCCAGCGCCAGCTGCTCGTCGTAAAAGCGGCGCTGCAGGCGGCTTTGGTCGGTGGCCATCGGGTAGTGGCCAAAGTTCATGTCCCCTACCGTGATTTTGGGGGCTTTGGCTGCGTCATCCGGCAGCGCCAGGTGGTAAATGCGGTCGGTGGCCAGCGCCAGTTCAAGCAGGGTTCCGGCAAAGCAGGAGCCCGGCTCCACCAGCGCGAACAGGCTGCGCGACGACACATCCAGCCGGCTGAAGGTGCGGCGCAACAGGCCAATCGTTTCGCGCACCAGCCAGTGGTCCTGGTGCGCCAGCAGCGTGGCGTCCATCGCCAGCACAGCGGCTGCGTCGCCTGCGGTTTTGATGAGCCAGGTGCCAATCTCCAGCTCGTTGGTGCGCATCATCAAAATCGCGTCTTCGAGTTCGCGGGCCATGGCCAGCGGGTACCAGGCGGCGCCTTCTGCTTCGATGCCGGCGATGTCGGCGGGTTGGCTTCCTGTCGGCGCTTTCACAGTGAAAGTCGCCAGCCGCCGGGCGCGGTCAATTTCAACCGTGACGTGGCTGTAGCGCAGCGCATCGGCCTCCTGCACGCGCTTCAAAGCCGGCAGCAGCACGCCTTTGCCGTCGGCAGGTCGGTCGCTTTTGGCGGCAAGCGCCAACGCGCGGGCCTGCACTTTTTGCGCAAACACGGCGGGTTTGGCGATGTCGTCCACCAGCCGCCAGTCTTTGGCTTTTTGACCCCGCACACCCTCCACGCTGGTGCAGAAAATGTCGGCCAGGTCGTGGCGCACATGGCGTTTGTCGGTGACGCGGGTCAAGCCGCCAGTGCCTGGCAAAACGCCCAGCAGCGGCACCTCGGGCAGGCTGACGGCGGAGGCGCGGTCGTCTACCAGAATGATCTCATCGCAGGCCAGCGCCATCTCGTAACCACCGCCCGCGCAGGCTCCGTTGACTGCCGCCAAAAACTTCAGGCCGCTGTGCCTGGATGAGTCTTCGAGCCCATTGCGGGTTTCGTTTGTGAACTTGCAAAAATTAACCTTCCAGGCGTGGCTGCTGACGCCCAGCATGAAGATGTTGGCGCCTGAGCAAAACACCTTGTCTTTGGCGCTGGTGACAACCACCGTGCGCACTTCGGGGTGCTCGAAGCGGATGCGGTTGACGGCGTCGTTCAGCTCAATGTCAACGCCCAGGTCGTAGCTGTTGAGCTTGAGTTTGTAGCCGGGACGCAGGCCGGCGTTCTCGTCAAAATCGGCTTTCAGCGTGGCAACGGCACCCTCAAAAGAGAGCTGCCAATGGCGGTATTGCGACGGATGGGTTTGGTAATCAACTTGCGCAGATGCCTTGGCATCCTGATTGACAACAGCGTTCACAGGGTAGGTCTCCTCAATAAGTTGCATTAAAGTGCGTTTCAAGGGTTTGATTCAGCGAGAAAAGCATAATAATGCATCATTCAACGCCAAGTCAAGCCGTTTTATCTATTTCTTTAAAAATGCCTTAAAGATCAAGCTGCAATGCGACTCGCACGGTCTCGCGCAGCTTCACAAAAGTCGATTCGAGCGGCTGGGCGCTGGTGTCCACCTTGAATTGCGCCTTGGAATAGAACGCCGCGCGGCCCGCCAGAATGCCTTTGAGGTCGGCCATGGCTTCCTTGCTGGCCGCCATCGGGCGCAAATCGCCCTGCGCCATGACGCGTTTCATGTGGTCCTGCGGCTCGGCCTGCAGCCATACGGTGATGCAGCGCGCCAGCAGCAGGTTGAACGTGGCGGCGTCAGACACCACACCGCCCGGTGCCGCGATCACCGCCTGTGAATGATTTTTAGTGACATCCTCCAGCGCGCGGCGCTCGTAGCGGCGGTAACCGTTGACGCCATACAGCGCCTGAATTTCCGCAACGCTGCAGCCCGCCAGCTTTTCGATCTCGCGGCTCAATTCGATGAACGGACAATCCAGATCCAGCGCCAGCATCTGACCCAGCGTGGATTTGCCAGCGCCGCGCAATCCCACCAGTGCGATCAGCGGGCTTTGCGTGATTTGGCCTGCAACGCCGCCGTTTGAAAGCAACTCGCCGATGGCCGCCCGCACGCGCTGCAAGGCCGGCTCGTCACACGGCGCGAGCAGCTCGCGGATCAACAGCCACTCCGGGCTGGACGTGGTGATGTCGCCCACCAGTTCACTCACCGGGCACTGCAACGCGCCGGCCACTTGAAGCAGCACCAGCACCGATGCATTGCCAACGCCATATTCCATATTGGCCAAATGCCGCTCCGAAACATCTGCCGCCGCCGCAAGCGCCTTGCGCGTCATGCCGCGACGCGCCCGCAAGCTGGCCACACGCCTGCCCAGTCCGACCAGGAACGGGTTTTTGTCATCGACCGTACCGGGCGGCGCAGATGAGCCGTCAGACGCTGCGCCCTGCAAATTAACGTGCAATATAGTGCTTGACATAAAAATTAAAATTCATTATCGTTTGTGCACGCACAATAATTCATATTGGTTGATTTTGCAAATCAGCATCCGTCTTCTCGCCGCTTTGAAAAGGGAAAAAAATTAACCCGTAGGTTAATTTTCGCTTCGAAAATCTTGAAAATCGTCAAAAAATCAATCAAATATGGCTATAGCTTTCGTATTATATAAATAGTATGCTATATTATATGTAGCAACCTAATTAGTTCATTAGTTCACTTTGATTCTCGTGGCCAGCCTGCCTTTGATCGTTCATTCACTGCCAACCAGGTCTCCCCATTCACCATGCACTCTAACCCGCAAATCCCTACGCCCAACGCCACGTTCAACATCGCACAGCACCTGCTGGCGCGCAACGAAGGACGTCCCGGGAAAACCGCCTTCGTTGACGACCACGGCAGCATTCGCTACGGCGATCTGGCGCGGCGCATTCGCCAGTTGGCCGGTGCGCTGCTGGC
>JANOMD010000267.1:0-2104 GCA_031420135.1 Rhodoferax sp.
GTTGGCCGACATGGCCTGCGAGCGCATCACTGCCGGCATCCTGCGCACGCTAGTTGGCAGCCGCCCCATCAACGCGGTGCTCGACCCCTACAACCCGACAGGCAGCACGGCGCATGTCAACTTCAATACGTCGAAAACCGAGCGCTGGGAAACCAGCGCCCGGCACTGCCAGCTCAACTGGGTCATTCTGGACAGCGACTGGGAGGCCGAGTTCTGCCGCGTGGCAGAGGCGCACCCGCGTGTGCGGGCCAATGTGAAGAACCACAATTTGGGCCTGGAAGTGCCGTATCGCTACGGCTCTGAAATGCGCCACTACCGGCCCGACTTCATCGTGCGGGTGGACGACGGACATGGTGAAGGTGATTTATTGAACCTGGTGGTGGAAATCAAGGGCTTTCGCGGCGAAGACGCCAAGGTCAAGAAGGAGACCATGGACATCTACTGGTTGCCTGGCGTCAACAACCTCGGCACCCATGGCCGCTGGGCGTTTGCAGAGTTCACGGAGGTTTACCAGATGCAGGTGGACTTTGCGAAGAAGGTTGAGAGCGAGTTCGAGAAGCTCATTGAAAGGTTCTGCAAATGACTTCTGGCGCCAAACTGCCAACCATTTTGTTGGCGGCAACAAAATGGTCATTGCGTCCTCTGATGAAGCGTTGTGCCAGCCTCGGCAAAACGATCTCACGTCTAGAAATTGTCAATTCTCCTGACACACTCAGGGCAGGGTTAACCATGATTTCAACTGGCAGATACAATGCAAAGCACATCCGCCCCTTGGCAGTAAGCCCTCTCAACTATCTGGAGAGTGAGCCGAACCCTAGGGGCTTTCTCTTTTCTGGTTCTCTGATCGCAGGGGTACCCGCATGAGCGCCGGGCGCATCGCCATCCTGATTGATGGCGGCTTCTTCCTGAAGCGGCTTCCCAAGCTGGTCGCGGCCAATCGCTGCAGTTCGCCCGGCACCATCGTGGCCTGCATCAGGCACATGTGCCGAAACCACATCAAGATACTGACCGGCACCAATGACAGCCGTTGGCATCAGCATGTTTACCGAATCTTTTTTTACGATGCAGTTCCCTATGATGGCAAGGCGCATCACCCCATCGACAATCGCCCCATCGATTTTGGCAAGTCAGACGTGGCCAATGACCGCTACGCCCTGTTTGATTTGCTGCGCAAGGAGCGCAAGCTGGCGCTGCGTCTGGGCAAGGTCACCCGCGATCACGACTGGACGATTGCCCCTGCCCTGACCAAGAAGCTGCTGCGCACACGCCAGGCCATCGGCGCGCTGGATCGTTTGGGCGAGGTTCCCATGGATGCTACGGTGGCCAACCCCGTCTCGCTGTTACTTTCCTCTGACGAAGCGCGCAGCCTGATGATGATGCGCGACCTGTGGCGCTCTCTCGATGGAGGCAGTGTCAGCCTGGGCTTGCGGCAGAAAGGCGTTGACATGCGCATCGGCATTGATATCTCCAGCCTGACTTTAAAGAAGCAGGTGGACACCATCATTCTGGTCGCTGGCGACAGCGATTTCGTGCCCGCTGCCAAGCTGGCGCGGCGTGAAGGTATTGAATTCATTCTGGACCCGCTTTGGCAGCAGGTGAACTCCGACCTGTTCGAGCATATTGATGGCCTGCAATCTGGCCTTAAACGACCGGGCAGCGTCGTACCTGCCGCTGCTGTGGCAACCTCCGCCGCAGCACAAGCCAATTCTGGACAGCAAGACAACTGACATGGCCACCAAAAAAATCACCAAAGCGCCGCTCAGCGTCGAAACCCTCAAGCACGACGACGCCAAGCGCAAGAACATCCCCACGGCTGAATACCAGTCGGTCATGGCCAATGACGAGCAGAAGCCGGTGCGCGTGGAATACAAACGCGCCGCTGCCAGCGACAGCGACGAAAAAACGCATAGAAATCGCGACCTGGACCCACAACTGGTCTGGCGCGGCAAGGACGAGCAGGACTGGTCCAACCTGATCGTGCAGGCGCCGCCGCTCTACATCCAGGAAAAAGTCCACCCCAAGGTGTTGATTGACGACTTGAAGCGCCAGAGCGAGAAGACCGCAGCGCCTGCACCACAGGTCGATTTATTTGCCGACTTCAACG
>JANOMD010000268.1:0-18719 GCA_031420135.1 Rhodoferax sp.
AATGCAGTGGCTTTTTTTGACCCCGCTTTACTCAAGCGCCAGCCGAACCTCCGCCAAAAGCTCTGGGTGGCGGTCTAGCAGCTTCAGCAACAGCACAGTCGATTTGGCGGGTTGGCGAATGCCACGTTCGTATTCGGAGAACGCATTGATGCCACCGCCAAATATCGCAGTAGGCTCAGACTGTTTGAGGCCAAGGCGCTTTCTGCTGACGCAGCAATGCAAATGAGTTTAAAAACTAAATTTGCGGTTTGGCGAATAACGCTTGCGCCAATTGGGCCGGCGAGTAAATTGTCACCCCACCGAAGGTCTTGCCATACCCGGCTCCAAAATGGGTGCGGTCACCGGTCACAAGTGCGTCACATTTCAAGGCGATTGCGGCTAGCAGCACGGGGCGGTCTTTCTCTGGCAGCCATTCTGTCGACTCTTTTGCAGTACTGCCTGCCCGCCGCAATTGGTGCTGCACCGGATTTACTTCCAATTCCAGCAGCAAGGTCTCAAAGTATTGAATTGCGTCCTGATTTGCCTTGTTGGAAAGATTGCGGCGCGCCTCGGTCGTAACGTATTCATCCACTATAAAATTTTGTCCGTTTGAACCCAAGTTCAAAAGCAAGTGACGGATTGCACCGGCTGATTTGGCGGCAGAAAATAGGATATTGGCATCCAAAAATATGCGCATGCAGAATCTCAGCGCTTGGCTTTGGCTCTGCTGTGATTAAAGACTGCTGCCAATTCCGCCTCTAGCCCGTCAAACTCCTGCACGCGCTCGGGGCTGTAAATCTCAAGGGGCAGTGTCACCGCAGGCCGCAGCAACAGGCCTTGAGGCGTTGTCTCAGCAATTAGCTGATCGTCGGTTTTTAAGCCCATGGCCTGGCGCAGCTTGGTCGGCAAAGTGACGACACCTCGGCTATTGATCGTAAGTGTTGCTTGCATTTTTGAAGTTTAGCTGATTTACTGTAAATCAGCAATAAATAGGCGCGCATGGCAAGGCATCCAGTGCTGCCATTCCGCAAATCAAGTCAGTTCAAGCCGCCTCTCAATGCGTTCTAGGCGCTGGTCAAAACCTCGGAGGCGAGTTGTTGCTGTGCATCGGCGGATGCCAAATGCCCCAAGTGCTGAATGATTGAAGCTTGATCGGCTTCAAGATTGGAGAGTCGGCGAGTCATTTCTTCCATCTTTCTCTCGACACGATCTTGACCCGCTTGGAACCGCTTGAGATGCTCACTCACCAGATTGTCTGCTGTGTCGTTCATCTTTTTCTTTCGGTGTCGCCCACAATGGCTTGCTCTCGCGGCCTAGTTTAGTCGCTTCAACGCAGCCAGTCATCCCGCCAGCATCGCATGCATCTCCTGCACCGAGATCACACCCAAAGTGTCCATGTACTTCATGCCTTCAACGGCCGCTTCTGCACCGGCGATGGTCGTGAACGTAGTGACCCGTGCAAGCAGGGCCGAGGTGCGGATTTGGCGCGAGTCGGCTATTGCGTTCCGGCGCTCTTCGACGGTGGTGATCACCAGAGCAATTTCGTTGTTCTTGATCATGTCCACAATGTGCGGGCGCCCTTCGGCGACTTTGTTGACCACTGCACAGCCAATGCCCGCCGCGTTGATGGCGGCGGCGGTGCCTTTGGTGGCGACCAGCTCAATCTTCATGGCGGACAGGCTGCGGGCAATTTCAACAGCGCGTGGCTTGTCGCTTTGCTTGACCGAAATGAAGACCTTTCCAGATGGCTCACCCGACGCTTTGAACGGCTTGGGCAGTTTAGTACCCGCGCCCAATTGCGACTTCACAAACGCCTCGCCAAAGGTTTTGCCAACGCCCATGACTTCGCCGGTTGACTTCATCTCGGGCCCGAGAATGGTGTCCACACCGGGGAATTTCACGAATGGGAAGACCGCCTCTTTCACGCTGAAATACGGCGGGATGACCTCATCAAAGATACCCTGAGAATCCAGCGACTGGCCAGCCATGCAACGCGCAGCCACTTTGGCCAACTGGATGCCGGTGGCTTTGCTGACAAAAGGCACTGTTCGCGACGCACGCGGGTTGACTTCCAGCACGTAGATCACGTCCGCCTTCGTACCATTCTGGTCCACGTTTTGAATGGCGAACTGCACGTTCATCAACCCGACCACGTTCAGGCCTTTGGCCATCGCGGCGGTTTGCACCTTGAGCTCGGCGACTGTGGCGGCAGACAGCGAATACGGCGGCAGTGAGCAGGCTGAGTCGCCGCTGTGTACGCCCGCTTGTTCAATGTGTTCCATCACGCCGCCAATGAACACGCGCTGGCCGTCGCACAGCGCATCGACATCGCATTCAATCGCGTCGTTCAAAAAACGGTCGAGCAACACCGGCGAGTCGTGCGAAACCTTGACGGCTTCGCGCATGTAGCGTTCCAGGTCACGCTGCTCGTGCACGATTTCCATTGCTCGGCCGCCGAGCACGTAGCTTGGGCGAACCACCAGCGGATAGCCCAAGGCGGCGGCTTTTTCAAGTGCTTCGGGTTCGGTGCGTGCAGTGGCATTGGGCGGCTGGCGAAGCCCCAGCTCATGCAGCAGCTTCTGAAAGCGCTCGCGGTCTTCTGCCGCGTCGATCATGTCAGGGCTGGTGCCAATGATGGGCACGCCGTTGGCTTCCAGGTCAAGTGCCAGCTTCAAGGGCGTTTGACCACCGTATTGCACGATCACGCCCAATGGTTTCTCTTTGTCAACGATCTCCAGCACGTCTTCCAGCGTCAAGGGCTCGAAATAAAGGCGGTCAGACGTGTCGTAGTCGGTTGAAACCGTTTCGGGGTTGCAGTTGACCATGATGGTCTCGTAACCGTCTTCGCGCAGGGCCAGGGCGGCATGCACGCAGCAGTAGTCGAACTCAATGCCCTGCCCGATGCGGTTCGGGCCACCACCCAGCACCATGATTTTCTTGTTGTTGGTGGGCGCAGCTTCGCACTCGCTGGCTGAATCAAACGGGTTCTGTGACTCGTAGGTCGAATACATATAAGCCGTGTTGGTCGAAAACTCTGCTGCGCAGGTGTCAACACGCTTGTAAACAGGCCGCACCCCGAGTGCGCGGCGTTTTTCGCGGATGGCGGTGTCAGTGGTTTTGAGCTGGCGTGCCAGGCGGCGGTCCGAGAAACCCTTTTGCTTCAAGACACGAAGAGTTGGCTCGTCAATGTCATCGAGCGACTTGGTTTCAAGTTCCAGTTCAATCTTGACGATCTGCTCGATCTGCACCAGAAACCAGCGATCAATTTTGGTCAGCGCAAACACCTCCTCCACGCTCATGCCTTGCGCAAACGCGTCACCCACATACCAGATGCGTTCTGGGCCGGGCGCGCCGAGTTCTTTTTCAAGCACTTCACGGTCTTGGGTCTTTTCATTCATGCCGTCAACGCCGACTTCCAGGCCGCGCAAAGCCTTCTGAAACGACTCCTGGAAAGTTCTGCCTATCGCCATGACCTCGCCAACTGACTTCATCTGGGTCGTCAAACGTGAATCAGCCGTTGGGAACTTCTCAAAGGCAAAACGCGGGATTTTGGTGACAACGTAGTCAATGCTCGGCTCAAAGCTGGTCGGTGTGGCGCCGCCGGTGATTTCATTGCGCAGCTCATCAAGCGTGTAGCCCACAGCCAGCTTGGCGGCAACTTTGGCAATCGGGAAGCCGGTGGCTTTGGACGCGAGCGCGGACGAGCGCGAGACGCGTGGGTTCATCTCGATCACGACCATGCGGCCGTCGTCCGGGTTGATGGCGAACTGCACGTTGGAGCCGCCGGTGTCCACACCAATTTCGCGCAACACTGCCAAAGAGGCGTTGCGCAGGATTTGGTACTCCTTGTCGGTCAAAGTCTGCGCCGGTGCCACGGTGATTGAGTCGCCGGTATGCACGCCCATCGGGTCGAGGTTTTCGATGGAGCAGACGATGATGCAGTTGTCCGCCTTGTCGCGCACAACTTCCATCTCGAACTCTTTCCAGCCCAAAAGCGATTCTTCAATCAGCAGCTCGTTGGTGGGAGACGCCTCCAGTCCGCGCTTGCAAATCGTCTCGAACTCTTCCGAGTTGTAAGCAATGCCGCCACCGGTGCCACCCAGGGTAAAGCTGGGGCGAATGACCGTGGGGAAGCCCAGTGTCTTTTGCACGACCCAAGCCTCGTCTATGGAGTGGGCAATGCCGGAGCGCGCAGAACCCAAGCCGATTTTGGTCATCGCGTCTTTGAACTTGAGGCGGTCTTCGGCTTTGTCGATGGCTTCGGGCGTCGCGCCGATCAGCTCAATCGCTTTGCCGGTGGCTGCGCCCTTGTACTTCTCCAGCACGCCGTTGTGCCACAAATCCAGCGCACAATTCAACGCTGTTTGCCCGCCCATGGTCGGCAAAATTGCATCGGGCTTTTCTTTGGCGATGATTTTTTCAACCGTCTGCCAGGTGATTGGCTCGATGTAGGTCACATCTGCCGTGGCCGGGTCGGTCATGATGGTGGCCGGGTTGCTGTTGATCAGGATGACCTTGTAGCCCTCTTCACGCAGTGCCTTGCAGGCCTGCACGCCCGAGTAATCGAACTCGCAGGCCTGGCCGATGATGATCGGGCCTGCGCCGATGATGAGGATGGATTTGATGTCTGTACGTTTTGGCATGTTGAATCTGTGGTTTCAAAGCCAGCGCCTGACGCGCTGACGGTATTCGGTATAAATGGTTTCGTGCAATCGTTGAAGGTATTCCTCTTCGAGCCTGACCTGCACCTGCATGAGCAATTCAGCGCTCATCAGTAGCGACAGCGAAACTGCATTGGGTTCCACCAACAAGAGGCCCAGCATCGCCAAACGCATGGACAAGAAAATGGGATTCCGGCTGCGGGCAAATAAACCTGTTGTGACCAGCTCTGTGCGTCGCTTTCTATCAATGCCAATACGCCACGATTGGCCCATGTCTGCCTGCGCTTTGACGGTTGTCAGCAGGGCGCCCACCAGCAGTACCCATCCCGCATTTCGAATCCAGCCGGCTTCCAGAAGAGGCAGTCTGCCGGCATGCGACATGACAACTTGTGGCCATAGGTTGATCAATGCCAAATACACCAACAGTGCAATCATGGCGAGCTTGAATCCTCTCGCGACATAGCCGTAGGCATCGTCGGACTTGGGCAGCACCACCGGATTGACTCCCGTTGCTCTCCAAATTGCCCAACTCCGCCATGCGAAAGCCGCCATGAAGTAAACCGCAAAATAAAGTAACAGGCAAAGTTGTGTTGTCATTGCTTCATTCCCTGATAAACCCGATTCGCCGCTTCTTTGGCGACTGGCACGGGGTCATGCGTTGGTGCTCAAGATTGTTGACTCATGATTTGCAAGAGAAAACTGAAAATCATCGGGAAACCTACCCAAGTTGCGCCGAACCGCCTGGAGCAATATCTTGGTCCCAACACCGAACAGTTCTGCCAGATCGTCTGACAACACAACCCGGCTATTTCGAACCGAATAAATTTTTGAAGCCCTCCCGACGATCAATTCGGTACTGCCCATCAGGACGACTCTCTTTTTCGGCTCAACCACTCACCTTCTCCATCAACCCGATAAACCGGTCAAACAGATAGCTGATGTCATGTGGCCCAGGCGACGCTTCAGGGTGGCCCTGAAAGCAGAAGGCGGGTTTGTCGGTGCGCTGCAGGCCTTGCAGGGTGTTGTCGAACAGGCTGATGTGGGTGGCACGCAGATTGGCGGGCAGCGTGTTTTCATCGACGGCAAAGCCGTGGTTTTGGCTGGTGATGCTGACGCGGCCATTGTCCAGGTCTTTCACCGGATGGTTCGCGCCGTGGTGGCCGAATTTCATTTTGAAGGTTTTCGCGCCGCTGGCCAGGGCCATGATCTGGTGACCCAGGCAAATCCCGAAAGTGGGCGTACCGGTTTCAATCAGCTCACGCGTTGCCGCAATGGCGTAGTCGCACGCCTCGGGGTCACCGGGGCCGTTGGACAGAAAGATGCCGTCTGGTTGGTACTTGAGCGCTTCGGCAGCCGGGGTTTGAGCCGGAACGACGGTTACCTTGCAGCCACGCGCACTCAACATGCGCAGAATGTTGAATTTGACGCCAAAGTCGTAGGCGACAACGTGAAATTTCACCTTGGTTTGCGTGCCATAGCCGGGCTGACCCTTCAGTTCCGGGTTGGCCAGACGCCACTCAGTTTGTGCCCAGTCATAGGCAGCGTCGACGCTCACCACTTTAGCCAGGTCAAGGCCTGTCATGTTGGGTGCACCACGGGCAGAGGCAATGGCTTGGTCAATCAACGCCTGGGTTACGGACTGACCTTGAGCCAGCGCCAGAATGCAGCCGCTTTGCGCGCCTTGGGTGCGCAACTGCCGAGTGAGTTTGCGGGTATCGATGTTGGCAATGGCAACCGTGCCCTCTCGCACCAGGTAATCGCCAAGGGTCAGATCGTGGCGAAAATTTGATGCGATCAACGGCAAGTCCCGAATGATCAGGCCCGCGGCAAATACCTTGCGGGATTCGACGTCCTGCGCGTTAACCCCGTAGTTGCCGATATGCGGGTAGGTGAGCGTGACAATTTGCTGGCAGTAGCTGGGATCCGTCAGAATTTCCTGGTACCCCGTCATCGAGGTATTGAAAACGACTTCACCGACGGTGGCGCCTGGCGCCCCGATCGAATTGCCGATGTAGCTGCTACCGTCAGCGAGTGCCAGAATGGCTGGGAGGGAGTTTCCCTTGAGAGACAAAAGCACTGGGTTCTCCGAATGAATACGGCTGACCCAAGCGGTCACAAGTTACAACGGTTTGTTGCTAACCTGGGTGCTGTTGTTTGAGGGGTTTGGCTTGTGCTTCGCTTGGGGCGACTGGGTTTGATAAAGCCTCTAATTATAACGTGCCGCTGCGTTCGCCTGCAGGCCCCGCGCTTGCGCCTTGGCTGATTCAAAAACTCATATCGTCGGCGATATGAAATCACCTCGAATCAAGCAAATTGACGCAGAAAATCAGTCAAATAGGCACCTAGCTCTCGTATTATATACATAGTTTGCTATTTTTTATGTAGCAATTTGCAGTCACCTCAAGTGCGCGCTACGGCGCTTGCATGGAGGCAAATTGCCGCTGCGGCGGCCACGTTCAGCGATTCTTCGCCACCCGGCTGCCCGATTCGCACGACGATGCTTGCGCGATTCATCAAGCTGTCGTTCACACCCTGACCTTCGTGACCCATCACCCATGCGCAAGGGAACGGCAGCTTCTGCTTTTGCAGCAACTCGCCATGGTGAGAACTGGTCACGACGAGAGGCAACTTGAGTTGATCCAGATCGGGCAGGTCAAGCCCCTCCACAAGGTGCAAGGCGAAATGAGCACCCATCCCGGCACGCAGCACCTTGGGCGACCAAAGTGCCGCCGTGCCCTTCAAGGCCAACACCTGCCGAACGCCAAAAGCGGCTGCACTGCGCAGGATGGACCCGACGTTGCCAGCATCCTGAACGCGGTCCAATATGACTGTGTGAACCTCAAGCTGAACCGCTGGCTGCGACGGCAGTTCAATCACAAAACCCATTTTTGCGGGGGATCCCAGGCCGCTGATGTCTTTGAAAAGCCGGTCTGCAATGGTGATTGTTTTATCAGCAGCGCGCGCGAGTTCTGCCTGCACCTCGGGCCAATGCGATTCGGCAAAAATGCCAAGCGCAGGCTTCAAGCCTTGGGCAAGTGCGGCTCGGCACAGGTGGTCGCCTTCGAGCCAGACCCGGCCTTGTTTGCGATACGCAGTGGTCTCGCTGGCCAGTTTTCGAAGATCCTTGAGCAGCGGGTTTTCACGCGACGCAATGTGGCTCACCTCCAGCACACCACCAGGCGGGGTGCTAATCATGCGCACCCCGCGCCTGACTTAATGCTTCTGCGACCGGACGAAACGACTTGCGATGCTGCTCACATGCACCCAACGCGCGCAAGGCCGCCATGTGCTGCAGCGTCCCGTAGCCCTTGTGTTTTGCAAACCCATACTGCGGAAACCGAAGGTCCAGTTCCACGCACCAGCGGTCCCGCTGCACCTTGGCAAGAATTGACGCCGCTGATATTGAAGGAATGAGCACGTCACCTTGCACGATAGCCTCAGCCAAAATGTCCAGCACTGGAATCCGGTTGCCGTCAACCAGTACTTTGGCGGGCCGTAACCGCAGCCCGCCCACTGCGCGGCGCATGGCAAGCATCGTGGCTTGCAAAATATTGAGTTCATCGATCTCCTGCACACTGGCCTCTGCAATCGAGCAGCATAGCGCCTTGGCCCGGATTTCATCGAACAGTCTTTCGCGCTTCAAGGCACTGAGCTTCTTGGAATCAGCCAGCCCTGTGACGGGATGTCGCGCATCCAGAATGACGGCCGCTGCAAACACCGGGCCGGCCAGCGGGCCGCGTCCGGCCTCGTCCACGCCAGCAATCAGGCCGACTGAATCCCAGCCCAGGCTGGTTTGCTCAGCTCTCAAGAATATTTTCGATGGCATGGGTCGCAAGGGACGCTGTGTCGCGCCGCAATTCAGTGTGAAGTGCGAAGAAACGGATTTGCAAGGCCGCTATTTTCGCGGGTGCATCAAACCAGCCGATGACCGCATCGGCCAAGGCCTGTGGCGTGGCGGCGTCTTGCAACAGTTCCGGCACGACAAAATCACGGCAGAGAATATTGGGCAGCCCTACCCAGGGTTGCAACTGCTTGCGTCGCATGATCTGCCATGACAGCCAGTTCATTCTGTAGGCAATCACCATGGGTCGCTTGAACAGAGCCGCCTCAAGCGTCGCGGTGCCGCTGGCAATCAGCGTCACATCGCAAGCGGCAAGCGCCAGGTGCGACTGGCCCGCGATGATCTGCACATGCTGCAACACACCCGCCGCCACCGCCGCCTGGGTGATGGCAGCCTGCAACGCCGCAATGGCGGGAACCACTATTTTTACAGCACCCAAGGACTGTTTGACCAATGCCGCAGCCAAAAAAAACTTCGTTGCAAGGTAGTAGATTTCAGACTCACGGCTGCCAGGCAAAATTGCCAGCACGCGCTCATGCTCACTCAGGCCCAGAGCCAGTCGGGCAGCCATTTTGTCGGGTTGCATCGGAATGATGCTGGCCAGCGGATGACCGACATAGGTTGCTGCAATTCCATGTTGAGCGAGCAGCTCGACCTCAAACGGGAAAATGCACAGCACGTGATCCGCACTTTGGCGAATTTTTTCCAGCCGCTCGGGACGCCAGGCCCACACCGAGGGGCAAATGAAATGCACAGTCTTGATGCCATTGCGTTTGAGATCACGCTCCAGGTCCAGATTGAAATCGGGTGCATCGACGCCAATGAACAGGTCTGGTGGGGCTTGCAGCAGCCGCGCTTTAAGCTGGTTTCTGATGCCAACAATCTCCCGGTAGTGCCGAAGCACTTCCACATACCCCCGCACTGCAAGTTTTTCGCTGGGCCACCATGCATTAAGTCCTGCCAGCGCCATTTGTGTGCCGCCAATGCCTTGCGCCACCAGGTTGGGCCATCTGGTTTTCATGCCGTGTAGCAGCAAACCTGCAAGCAAGTCACCCGACGTTTCGCCAGCCACCATGGCCACCCGTGGCCATCGACACGACATGGCGGCTTACCTGACGATGCCACGTTGTGGCGAAGTCTGTCCCAGAAATGCCAGCATCATCTGCACATCAGGCGCTGAGGCAGGATTTTCTGCCTGGAGTTCGGCAATTCGCAACTGAGCCTGCTCCAGGGTCAAGTCACTCCTATAAAGCAGCTTGTGCATCGCCTTCACGTTGGCAATCCGGTCAGCAGAAAAACCGCGCCGGCGCAGCCCTTCAAGATTCATGGCCCGCGCCGCTGCTGGTTGCCCCTGGCACATCACAAAGGGTGGCAGGTCGGCAAATAGAAGCGCACACATGGCCGTCATGCTGTGGGCACCCAACCTTACGAACTGGTGCACGACAGTGAAGCCACCCAGAATCACCCAGTCATCGACCCGGACGTGGCCAGCGAGTTGTGCGTTGTTGGCGAAAATAGTGTGGTTGCCAATCTGGCAGTCGTGGGCCAGGTGCACGTAAGCCATGATCCAGTTGTCGTCACCGACACGGGTCACGCCCGTGTCGCCAGGGGAGCCAATATTGAAAGTGCAAAATTCACGAATGGTGTTGTTGTTGCCAATCACCAGCTCACAAGGCTCACCCGCGTACTTTTTGTCCTGCGGTATGGCACCCAGTGAATTGAACTGGAAAATTCGGTTGTCGCGCCCAATGGTGGTGTGGCCTTCAATGACGCAATGCGGGCCAATGGTCGTGCCGGCCGCGACCTTGACGTGAGGGCCAATAACCGTGTAGGGACCCACACTGACGCCAGGATCCAGTTCGGCCCGCGGGTCAACGACCGCTGTCGGATGGATCGCAGTCACAGCAAAATCAGGCAATGGTTCGCATGGCGCATGTTAATTCGGCTTCGACCGCCAAAGTACCTGACACTGTCGCACGAGCCTTGAATTTGAAGATTCCCGCCTTCATGCGAAGCAGTTCAACTTCAAGAATCAGCTGGTCACCCGGCTCGACCGGACGCTTGAATCGCGCGCCATCTATGCCGGCAAAGTAATAGACCATGTCGTCGCTGGGCGTTGCGTCCAGGGCGTCAAAAGCCAGCAACGCTGCCGCTTGCGCCAAGGCTTCGAGCATCAGTACCCCAGGCATCACGGGCCGGTGAGGAAAATGACCTTCAAAAAACGGCTCGTTGATAGTTACGTTTTTCAGTGCCTTGATGCTTTTACCCTTGTCCAGTTCAAGCACCCGGTCAACCAGCAAAAACGGGTAGCGATGCGGCAACTGCTTGAGAATTTGGTGGATGTCCATCATGGTTTTTCTAATTTCTCCATAGCGCCTTCAAGTACCCTGATCCGATCCCGCAATGCATGCAGTTGCTTGAGGGTTGCTGCGTTTTTTTCCCAGGAGGCATTGTCGTCTATGGGAAACATGCCGGTGTAGTGGCCCGCCTTCAGCAGGGACCTGGTCACGGCGGTTGCTGCGGAAACATTCACGTGGTCAGCCACTGTAAGGTGTCCCAAAATGACTGCACCACCACCCACGGTGCAGTGGGCGCCAATCTTGGCGCTGCCCGCAATGCCCACACAGCCCGCCATCGCGGTATGTTCGCCAACCTGCACGTTGTGGCCAATTTGAATCAGGTTGTCAAGCTTGACGCCGTCTGCGATCACAGTATCTTGCAGCGCGCCCCTGTCAATGCAAGTGTTCGCGCCAATTTCGACATCGTTGCCAATGCGCACGGCACCAAGTTGCTCAATTTTTTCCCACTTGCCAGCATGCGGTGCAAATCCAAAACCGTCAGCACCTATGACAACACCAGGGTGCAACAGGCAACGCTCTCCAACCTGGCAGTTTTCCGAAACGGTGACACGAGACTTGAGAACAGTAAACGCCCCAATCTGCGCACCTGCTTCAACGACGCAAAGCGGACCAATGGACGCAGTGGGATGAATGACGGCTGACGGATCGACAACAGCAGAATCATGAACCGTGGGTACGGGAGACGGGAAATGCACCCGCTTCCACAGTTGGCTCACGCGCGCAAAATAGTAGTACGGGTCGTCCGTCACAATGCAGGCGCCACGCGCAAACGCAGCTTCCTGCAATTCAGGACGCACGACGATACAGCCAGCCTGTGTTGTTGAAAGCAGCCGCTCGTATTTGATTTGACTCAAAAAACCAAGGTCGCCAATGGTGGCAGAGTCCAACGGGGCGAGTGCCAGAATTTCGCGCTGCGGATCGCCAAAGAGCGTACCCCCCAGCGCTTGGACGATGACGCCTAATCGCAATGCCACGCTTCGCTCTTCCGGCGCATCTCTATTTGGCCGGACTCGAATTCAGCGCCTTGATCACCTTGTCGGTGATGTCATGCTTTGGGTTCACGTAGACGGCTTCTTGCAAAACCAAATCATACTTCTCAGCTTCGGCAACTGACTTGACGACTTTATTCGCGCGTTCAAGCACTTGTTGTAATTCCTCGTTTTTGCGGGCGTTCAGATCTTCCTGAAATTCACGGCGTTTTCGCTGAAAATCCCGATCCAGATCAACGAGCTGTTTTTGCCGTGTGGCACGCTGGCTTTCCGACAGAGTCGGCGCTTCCCGTTCCAGCCTGTCAGCAGACGTTTTCAGTGTTGCGCCCAACTCCTGAATTTCTTTCTCACGCTTTGAAAATTCTTGCTCGAGCTTGACCTGTGCGGCTTTCGCAGAACTGGCCTCTTTGAAGATTCGATCTGTATTTACAAAGCCGATTCGAAACTCCTGCGCATAGGCCTGCGGCGAAAGCATGACCCCGGCCAGAAGCAGGCCACTCAAGCAACAGCGAAAAATAGCCTTCATTAGAAAGAGGTTCCAATCTGAAATTGCAATGTCTGGATTCTATCGCCGTCGAAAGACCGTATTGGCCGCGCAAATGCAAGTCGCAGGGGACCCACCGGCGATATCCAGCTCACTCCAACGCCGTAGGAAGAACGCATGTCGCCAATATTGATACTTTCGCTGGCGCCATAGACGTTGCCTATATCGAAAAATCCATAAAGCCGCAAAGTGCGGTCGTTCCCGGCGCCCGGGAACGGCACCAACAGCTCAGCGTTGACATTGACCTTTTTTGAACCCCCCAGGTTCACGCCAGTAATGGCATCCCGGGGGCCCAAACTGCCCTGCTCAAATCCGCGTACTGAACCCAAGCCACCACCGAAGAAGTTCTTGAACAGGGGATAAGGGCGGTCGCCCACGGTTTGACCGAGACCTATTTCAGCATTTATCGCACCGGTAAGCTGCTTGGAAAAAGGATAAAACTGCTGGTATTGATAGGTCGCGCGCAGGTATCGGGCGTCTCCGGCAATGCCCCACTCGCCAGTGGCACGCTGAAACACCCCAGAACTAGGTGCCAACGCACTATCGCGCCGGTCTCTTGCCCATCCGACGGTCAACGGAACGGCGGTGCTGACGAATCCAAATTGGTCAGCATAGTCTTGGTACGAATTGGGCAGGCTTGTACCAGGAACAATTTCTGTACGCTCAACACCCAATCCAAAGAAGACCGTGTCGGACTCGGTGAACGGAACGCCAAAGCGAAGGCTGGCCCCTGATGTGATCAGTTGGTAAAAGCTCTGGTCCTGGTAGGGGCTGGCGGTGCGGTAGTAAAAGTCCGCCGTTCGAGAAACTCCGTCGGTCGTAAAATAGGGATCTGTGGTGCTGACCACCACGGTCCGGTTGATTTTGCTGGTATTGACTTGAATGCCCAACGAGTTGCCAGAACCGAAGGCATTGTCCTGCTTGACGCTGAAGGCCAGACCGAGGCCATCAGAACTCGAAAATCCGGCGCCAAGACTTAGACTGCCGGTGGGTTTTTCCACCACGTTGATGGTCAGATCGACTTGGTCAGGGGTACCAGGAACCTCGCGGGTGTCGATGGTGACTTCCTTGAAATAGCCCAAACGATCCACCCGGTCCCGCGACAGCCTGATTTTGTCTGCGTCGTACCAAGAGGATTCAAATTGGCGAAATTCGCGGCGTATGACCTCGTCGCGCGTCCGGCTGTTTCCGCCGACATTGATCTGGCGCACATACGCCCGCCTAGCCGGTTCGCCATAAAGCACCAGTGCGACACGATTGTTGGTACGGTCGATTTCTGGACGCGCTTCGACCCGCGCAAATGCAAACCCAAAATTCCCGTAATAGTCACTGAATGCTTTGGTGGTTTGCGTGACGAGATCCGCGTTATAGGCTTCACCGGCCCGAATGGCAATCAGCGACTTGAACTCGTCATCTTTGCCAAGGTAGTTGCCCTGCAGTTTCACGCTGGACACGACGAATCGCTCACCCTCGGACACATTGATCGTAATGGCGATGTCTTTCTTGTTAGGAGAAATCGCAACTTGGGTTGAATCAACGTTGAATTCCAGAAAGCCCCGGGTCAAATAATAGGAGCGCATGGACTCTATGTCAGCGTTGAGTTTGGCGCGAGAATAGCGATCTGCTTTGGTGTACCAGCTCAGCCAGCCCCCTGTGTCCAAATCGAACAGGTTTCGCAAGGTCGATTCACTGAAGGCCTTATTCCCTACAATCCGGATTTCGTTGATTTTTGCAGGCTCGCCTTCTGTGACCGTAAAGACCAGGTTGACCCGATTCCGCTCAATCGGCGTCACGGTGGTCACTACTTCCGCACCATACAGGCTACGATTGATGTACTGGCGTTTGAGCTCCTGCTCGGCCCGATCCACCAGCGCCTTGTCAAACGCCCGTCCGTCGGCAAGGCCCACATCCCTCAACGCTTTTTTCAATACGTCCTTGTCGAACTCTTTGGCGCCAACAAAATCTACGTCCGCTACGGTGGGACGCTCCTCAACGATCACGACCAGAACGTCACCAATGGTTTCAAGACGCACGTCCGTGAACAGGCCAAGTGCAAAAAGTGCCCGGATCGCCGAGGCACCTTTGTCATCGTTGTAGGTATCACCCACACGAACCGGCAATGACGCAAATACAGTACCGGCTTCTACCCGCTGCAGACCTTCGACCCGAATGTCGCGCACCTGAAATGGTTCCACCGCCCAAGCAGCATTGGCCACAAGCGCCAGCGCAATGATTGCAATTAGAGAACGCACGCGAAGACTTTTGAATTTCATTTTTTGATAGTGATCGGACCGGCGACCACTGTCTGCGCCGGATGATTGACAGGATTTCAACCTAGAAGCCGGGAGATGTCGTTGAAAAAAGCAATTGACATCATCATCAGCAACACCGCCACGCCACCGCGTTGGAGCCGTTCCATCCAGGTGTCAGACACGGCCTTGCCAGTCAATGCTTCCCAAAGATAATACATCAGGTGTCCACCGTCCAGAACCGGAAGCGGCAGCAAATTCAGCACACCTAGACTAACGCTGATGATCGCGAGGAAGATCAAGTATTGGGTCAGCCCCATGCTGGCAGACTTTCCTGCGTAGTCAGCAATGGTGATGGGGCCACTCAGATTTTTGAGCGAGGCTTCTCCAATCACCATCTTTCCCATCATTTGAAGCGTCAGTACTGACATCTGCCAGGTTCGGACCACGCCGTTCCAAAGCCCATCAATCACGCCAAACCTGACGGTGACCATCTCGGGCGGAGCGCCCACAAACGCACCGATCTTGCCCACCCATGCCTTGCCGTCCTGTCGGGCGTCCGGGCGCACCTCTATGTCCAGAGTAGAACCACTGCGGGCAACTCTCCAGCGTTGCGTGACTGGTTCAATGCCATTTACGGAAGCGCGTATCAACTCCCTCAACTGCTGCGCGTCAACCACGGAGGTCGAGCCAAGTGTCAGAACGACATCGCCTTGCTGCAAACCAGATCGTGCAGCGGCGCTGCCTACAACCATCTCACCTATGACCGGCAGAGTCCACGGACTGACGATGCCGATTTTGCGAAACAACTTGTCGTCGGCCTCGGAAGCGCCGATGGTGCTGAGTCGAACTAAAACTTGATCAACTGGTGCGCCCGGCTTTTTGGAAACCCCGAGGTTGACATCGCGGCCTTCCAGCGCGCTTCTAGTCAACAGCCACCGCAAATCTTCAAACGACGTCACTTCTTGCGGCGCTTCGCCCGCGAACCCCGCAGTTTGCACATGCTCTGCACCAACCAATCCGGCCAACTGGGCAGCGGAGCCTGGGACAGGACTTGCCAGGATCGCCTTGGGATGATCGACGCCGCTCCAGTTCACGACCGCGTAAAGAACTACCGCCAACAACAGGTTGGCAATTGGGCCCGCCGCCACGATTGCAACACGCGAACGCAGAGGCTGGGTGTTAAAGGCCAGATGTCGCTCATTAGGTGCCACCGGTGCCTCACGCTCATCGAGCATTTTCACGTAACCCCCCAACGGGAATGCAGCCAATACAAATTCGGTCGGCGATCCCTTCGGCGTCCACTTCGCAAGGGTTTTTCCAAAACCGACCGAAAAGCGCAAGACCTTAACGCCACAGGCAACCGCCATGCGATAGTGCCCGTATTCGTGCACGGCAACCAACAAACCCAACGCAACGATAAAAGCGACAACGGTCAACATCATGCTTCCTTGTTAAAGCTCAAATACCCATGCGAGCCGCAGTCACAGCGGCGGAACGACGAGATTGCTCATCCAATGCAAGCAATTCCAGCAGAGATAGTGTCGAATTTGCAGAAACAGTTTCCAAAGTCTCCAAAATAACCTCGTGGATCTGGTCAAAGCGCACGCGCTTCTCCAAAAAGGCCGCAACCGCAATTTCGTTGGCGGCGTTCAAAATGGTACTTGTGCCTGGCGCGCTGCGCAATGTGGACCAAGCCAACTTGAGGCTTGGAAATCTTTTTTCATGGTCGTTTGTCTCCAGCCCCTCAAATGTCAAATTCGCCATTTTGCTGAAGTCCAATGGCAAAGCCCCACACACCATGCGATGGGGCCACGAGAGACCGTAGGCAATCGGTCCGCGCATGTCAGGCGTGCCCATTTGGGCCACTACCGAGTGGTCTTTGTACTGCACCATCGAATGAACAACGCTTTGGGGGTGAATCACAACTTCAAGGCGCTCGGGCACAACACCAAAGAGAAAGTGCGCTTCAATCACCTCGAGCGCCTTGTTCATCATGGTCGCAGAGTCAACCGAAATCTTGCGGCCCATGACCCAATTCGGGTGCGAGCAGGCTTGCTCGGGTGTCACATCCCTCAAACTCGCTGGGTCACGCGTGCGAAACGGTCCTCCCGAGGCGGTCAAAATAATTTTGTCAATCCGGTCCGCCCAGGTGGACGAATCTTCGGGCAAGGATTGGAAGATTGCAGAGTGCTCGCTGTCAATTGGCAGCAAGGTTGCGCCACCCTTGCGTACGGCATCCAGGAAAAATGCGCCCCCAACAACGAGTGCCTCCTTGTTGGCAAGCAGCAGTCGCTTGCCCGCAAGGGCCGCCGCAATGCACGACTCCAGCCCGGCAGCGCCCACAATGGCGGCCATGACCATGTCCACCTTTTCATGCGACGCAACCATCGAAATCGCGCCAGCACCCCAAAGTACCCGCGTTGAGAGTCCAAGGTCCCGACATTTTGTCTGCAAGGTTTTGCCGTGCGGCTCGCTGGCCATCACCGCGTATTCGGGCTGGAATTCAACACACTGCTTGAGCAAAAGGTCAACCTGCGTAGACGCCGTCAACGCAAACACCCGGAATTTTTGCGGATGGCGGGCGATAACGTCCAGCGTACTGGTGCCCACCGAACCGGTAGACCCCAAAATTGACACAAGACCGACAGAGGGCACCATACTGGCTCTTACAAAAAATAGAACATCATCGCCAGCGGAACCGTGGGCACAAGTGCATCAATCCGATCCAGCACACCACCATGACCCGGGAGCAGGCCGCTGCTGTCCTTGACACCGGCACTTCGTTTGACCAGCGACTCCACGAGATCTCCGGCAACGCTCATTGCGGCGAGAAACAGAACCGCAAGCAGCAGCACAAACCCACCTTTTGGCAGCAAATGGCTGTACAGGCTCGGAACAACCGATTGAAATTCCCGGTCCGCAACCTGCCACACCCAAGCCAATACCAGAACGCCAGCCATCCCGCCCCATACCCCCTCCCAACTCTTGCCTGGGCTGATTGAAGGCGCAAGCTTTTGCCTGACAACTTTTGCACCAAAAGTTCGACCCGCAAAATAGGCAAAAATGTCAGCGACCCATACCAGAACCAACAGTGACATCAGGAAGTTGATACCAATAACACGGGCCTGAGCGACGGCAAGCCAGGCCACAGAAAGCATGACAACGCCGCCAATCAACCGCACGACGGGATTGATCGTGGCCCACTTGGGCACCCCACCCTTCAATAGCCAGGCGGCGCCAAGAACCCAGACTGCGCCCACGATGGCCCATATCGTGGGCAACGGAAACGGCTGCCGCAACATTCCGAGCCACCAAGCCAAAGCGCAGATCGCCAGGCAAGCGACACCGCTCAGGTAAGCAATCCAGCCCACAAATCCGTTCAAACGTGCCCACTCCCAAGCAGCGACTGAAATCAGGATTGCTGCAATCACGTTAAAAGGAACCGCCGATGGATAAAAAAGTGCTGGCAGCAGGATCAGCAGCATGATGATCGCTGTCATAACCCGCTGTTTAAGCATCTTCGATCCTTTCAGTCAACCTGCACGCTCTTTTCAAGAGAATCGAAAACCTGAACAGAGGTTTTTCCAAACCGGCGCTCGCGCCGCGTGAAATCTGCAATCGCCAGATCAAGTTGCGCTTCATCAAACTCGGGCCACAATTTATCCGAGAAAAAAAGTTCGGAATAGGCGGTTTGCCAAAGCAGGAAATTGCTGATTCTCTGCTCATCCCCAGTACGTATTACCAAATCCGGATCGGGTACATGGGCAAGTGCCAGCCGACTGGCCAAGCTGGCTTCGGTGATTTCCAATCCGGCCTGTGCCACCTTGGCCGCGGCCTGTGCGATGTCCCAACGGCCACCATAGTTAAAACAGACATTCAGGGTCAAGCGGGAGTTTTCCCGAGTCTGAGCCTCGGCATGCAGCAATCCGGCTTTGACCTTCTCTGACAAGGCAAGGCGGTCGCCAATGAAATGCAAACGAACACCATCCGCCTTGAGCTGCGGTACCTCCCGGGAAATCGCCACGACCAACAAATCCATCAGGCCGGCGACCTCATCGGGTGGACGGTTCCAATTCTCCGACGAGAACGCGAA
>JANOMD010000269.1:0-3213 GCA_031420135.1 Rhodoferax sp.
TGAAACTGCGTCCACAACCCGACGATGCGCAGCACCGGCTCGCTCAACTTGCCGGCAAACATTTGAAAGGCCACCAGCATGCCGATGGTGAAAACAGCCTCAGGCGTGGGGTTCATCACCATCCAGGCCCCTGTGATCAAAATGGCCAGCGTCATGATTTGCTGCAAGGTATTGGCCACGGTGTTGTAGGTGTTGGCGATCTGCTTGGTCTGGAACGCACTGGCCAGCAGGCTGGCCAGATAGCCGCTGTAGCGTTGGCGAAGTTGGGGCTCCATCTGCAATGTTTTGACGGTCTCAAACCCGGCAATGTGCTCGGTGACAAAGGCCTGGTTGCGCGCACTGAGCAAAAACTGGTCATTCAACTGGCGCTGGAAGATCGGGGCCATGATGAGGCTGGCGATGGCGATCACGCTCAAGATGCCGACTGCAATCGCACTCAAGAGCACGCTGTACCAGAGCATCACACTGAGGCAAATGAGTAGAAACGGCAAGTCAAGCACCAATGACACGGCGGCACCTGAGATGAATTCACGAATGTTCTCCACCGCATTCAGGCGCGCGGCCACCACGCCGGTGGAGCGCCGCTCAAAGTAGCGCAGCGGCAGCTTGAGCAGATGGCTCCATACCGCAGCGCCCAGCACCGCATCGACCCGGTTGCCGGTGTGCAGCACCAGGTATTGGCGGCCCCAACCCAGCAGAGAACTGAACAGCGTGAGCAGGCCCATGGCGATGCCAATGGTGATGAGCGTGCTTTGGGTGCGGTGTACCACCACTTTGTCGATGATGGCCTGGGTGAACAGTGGCGTGGCCAGGGTGACGATTTGCAGTGCGAGGGATGCCAGCAGCACATCGCGCCAGACTGTTTTGTGCTTGAGCAGCTCGGGCACGAACCAGCGGAAGTTGAAGGCTTGGGTGACTCCGGTGGGGTTACCAGCCGGGTTGGGGTTTGCCTGATTCGCGGAATCTGCATCCTGCAGGGCGGCCTGCGGCTCCGGGGCGAAGAGCCAAGCGCCACTGCTTAACCGTGCATCAAAATCTGCGTGGCTTAAAGTTTGTGGCTCGGTACTGGCGGGGTGAAATAACACGATGGCCTTGGCATCGGCAGCGGTGACGAGGGCCAGCCCGTACACAGCATTCTCAATCGGGTTGTCAACCGCTACGTTATCAGTAGCATCTTGCGCCCGAATCGCGGGAGGGGGGGGTGATATTGACCAGCAAAGGTAACGGAAGGGCTGCGCAGTCTTTGGCTTTAAGCGCGATGGCTTTGACGCGAAAGCCCAGCCGTTGGGCGGCGTGCAGCAGGGTTGATTCGGTGTAAAAGTTTTTGCTATCACCGTCGCTTGAGGCCTCTGGCGGAAACTCCTGCGCCAGCATTTCGGGGGAGAAATGACGCTGGTGCAAGGCGCAGATGCTGCCCAGTGCCCAGATGAGCTGGGGCGCGTCAAACGTCGATTTTTGTAGCGCTTTGGCGCTCGTCACAAACAACATTTTTGTTCTCCCTCAATCCCTGTAGACGTTGCAGTCTATGCGCTGGGTGCGCTTTCTGTAACGAAACGTGTGAATGTACCGGGCTGCGTCTATAAACTGCGTGAAATCGGAACTTATTCACGAAAAATGGGGGTGGGCTGTTTCTGGATAACAACGCCTTCACCAGCGCCACGATTCGCGGTGGCAGGTTGAACGAATGCCTTGTTGGCTCATGCGTTTGGCGAACACGGTGGTTTCATGCCCGCTTGCACCTTGACATCAATTCATGGATTCCATAAAATGGACCGAGTGGAAAAGCGTACTGCACACTATGATTTAACGGAAATCCAGGCCACTGTTTCCAAGCGCGGCACCGACTCGTTTACGAAAACTGCCTTGTTGGGGATTGATGCCATCGGGCTCACACAGGCGCAGGGCCTGCGGGTAGTGCTGGACATGCAGCGAAACATGTTGTTCAAAAGCATGACCACGCATGCCGACTACAGGGTTTGGCAGGATGTTTATCACGCCCCCTGCCCCAACGGGAAAACCGCGTACATCAAAGTGACCCTCCAGCTTGGCGCAACCGTGATTCAATTTAAGGAGCGATGACATGCCAAAAAAGCGACTTTGCCTGCAATGTGATGACGGTACCGTGCTTGCCCACGGGGCCAAGGATCTGGCGATTGCGTTGAATGGCCTGTCCACCACCGTGTTGTCTGTGCGTGGCTGGCATTGCCCGGTATGTGCTGATTGCCAGTTTGACGATGGCGAAGGCCAGCGTTACAGCGCAGCGCTTGAGGCCTTGCGAAATACGGCCACCCTACAGCGCGCCGCCGCGATGCGAGTCACGCGTAAAAAACTGGGGCTTCGCCAAGCCGAGGCTGGGGCTTTGTTCGGGGGTGGTGCCAGTGCTTTCTCAGAGTATGAACGCGGCAAGACGCAACCGCATAAATCGACGGTGATGCTGCTTAAGCTGCTAGACCGACACCCGGAACTGCTGGCTGAGGTGATGGCAGCGTAGATGTCGGTGCGTTGAACTCAACGCTGCCTGCCGCAGGCGAACTTCATTTAAACCAGCCCGCGCCCCGCCTTCTTGCGATCACTCTCGCTCAAGTGGCGTTTGCGCAGGCGGATTGATTTAGGGGTGATCTCGACCAGCTCGTCGTCTTCAATGAACTCCACGCCGTATTCCAGCGTGCATTCAATCGGTGGCGTGATTTTGATCGCGTCTTCCTTGCCGGACACGCGGAAGTTGGTGAGCTGTTTGGTGCGGGTGGCGTTGACGACGAGGTCGTTTTCTCGGCTGTGGATGCCGACGATCATGCCTTCGTACACGGGGTCGTTGGCGCGCACGAACATGCGGCCCCGGTCGTCGAGCTTGCCCAGCGCGTAGGTGAAGATTTCGCCTGCGTCCATTGAGATCAACACGCCGTTTTTGCGGCCACCGATCTCGCCTTTGTGCGCCTCATAGCTGTCGAAGATGTTGCTGATCAGTCCCGTGCCACGCGTCAAGTTCAGGAATTCATTGGTGAAACCGATCAAGCCACGCGCGGGGATGCGGTATTCCAAACGTACGCGGCCACGGCCATCGGACTCCATGTTGACCAGATCGCCCTTGCGCTCGCCTAAAGCTTGCATCACGCCGCCTTGGTGAATTTCTTCGATGTCAACAGTCACCATCTCAATCGGCTCATGCTTTTCACCGTTGACCTCTTTCATCACCACGCGCGGCTTGGACACGGC
>JANOMD010000270.1:0-1823 GCA_031420135.1 Rhodoferax sp.
GCAGTTTTTCAACGCCTTCAGGCGTTTTGGGTGGGAAAAATTCGATACTGACCGCCAGCGGGTCCGCTGGCAAATGGCTGGAAGGTGCTTGGTTCATGGCTTTGGATCGAGGCGGGCATGAATGAAAAATTCGCGGTTGCCGTCGCCCCCGGTGATGGTGCTTTCAAACCACGCGATCACCGACAGGCCCAGGCTGGTGTAGCTGTTGCGCACCCGCTGTTCAACCACGTCGTACATCGCGCGGTCTTTCACAATCCCGCCCTTGCCAACCTGACCCGGTTGCAATTCGAATTGCGGCTTGACCAGAAACAGCACCTCGGCACCGTCCTTGAGCAAGGGCACGAGCGCGGGCAACACCAGGGTCTGCGAGATGAAGGACAGGTCGCCCGCAATCAGGTCAAAACGGGCATCAAAGTCAGGGCCAGAGTTAATATCACTGGCGATATCAAATTTATCGTTCGCCAGCATGGAAATACGATTTTCTTCATCAAATCCGGCTCTAGCTCTAGTATTTATTAAATAGTTTGCTACGATTACGGAAGCATCCAGCTCGCGCGCGTTGACCTGTTCGATCACCAGCACGCGGCGGTGCTCGCGCAGCGACGGATGCAACTGCCCCGAGCCGACGTCCACGCCCACCACAAATGCAGCGCCAGCCGCCAGCAGGCAGTCGGTGAAGCCGCCGCTGGACTGGCCCACATCCAGGCAGACCTTGCCTTCGACTTTCAAGCCGGCTTGCTTCAGCGCGCCTTCCAGCTTCAAGCCACCACGCGACACGAAACGCGCCTCGGAGGCGTCCAGCAGTTCAATCTGGGCGTTGACTGGCACGTCGTCGCTGTTTTTGGCGATGCGTTTCCACGGCCGGGCGCTGGCCGCGCCCTCGTTAATTTCAGCGCGCCACTGCACACCGGAGGCAATCAGGCGCTGCGCTTGTGAGCGCGACGTGGCCAGCTCGCGCTGCAGGAGAAGTTGGTCAGCGCGCATCCAAAGCTTCTGTTTTAGTAGCGGTAAGTGTCGGCTTTGTACGGGCCGGCCTTGGATACGCCAATGTAGGCGGCCTGTTCGTCGGAGAGTTCAGTCAGCATGGCGCCGACCTTCTTCAAATGCAGACGCGCGACTTTTTCATCCAGATGCTTGGGCAGCACATAGACCTTGCCGACCTTGTATTCCTTGGGCTTGGTGAACAGCTCAATCTGCGCAATGGTCTGATTCGCAAAACTCGACGACATCACAAAGCTGGGGTGACCGGTGCCGCAGCCCAGGTTCACCAGCCGGCCTTTGGCCAGCAGGATGATGCGTTTGGAAGGGTTTTTGCCCTTTTTCGTCGATACAGCGGGGAAGATCACATGATCGACTTGCGGCTTGATCTCTTCCCACTTGCATTTGTCGAGTGATGCGACGTCGATTTCATTGTCGAAATGGCCGATGTTGCAAACAATCGCCTGGTCCTTCATGGCTGCCATGTGCTTGTAGGTGATGACGTTTTTGTTGCCGGTCGCGGAGACAAAAATGTCGGCCTTGTCAGCCGCATAGTCCATGGTGACAACCTTGTAGCCTTCCATCGCCGCCTGCAGGGCGTTGATGGGGTCCACTTCGGTCACCCACACTTGCGCGCTCAGGGCACGCAGCGCCTGCGCCGAGCCCTTGCCCACGTCGCCATAACCGGCCACGCAAGCCACCTTGCCGGCAATCATCACGTCGGTCGCGCGCTTGATGGCGTCCACCAAAGACTCACGGCAACCATACAGATTGTCAAACTTGCTCTTGGTGACCGAATCATTCACGTTGATGGCGCGCAGTGCCAGCGTGCCCTTGGCCGACAT
>JANOMD010000271.1:0-17570 GCA_031420135.1 Rhodoferax sp.
GGTCAGAACGATCAGGTCGGCCCAGGAGAGCTTGCGGCCGTACTTCTGTTTGATGGGCCACAACAAGCGGCGCGCCTTGTCCAGATTCACGTTGTCTGGCCAGCTGTTGAGCGGCGCAAACCGCTGCGTGCCAAAGCCCGCACCACCCCGACCGTCGTGGATGCGGTAGGTGCCCGCGCTGTGCCAGGCCATGCGCACGAAAAATGGGCCGTAGTGACCGTAATCTGCGGGCCACCAGTCTTGCGAATCGGTCATCAAGGCGGTGAGGTCTTTGGCCACGGCGTGCAGGTCGAGGCTTTTGAACTCTTCGGCATAGTTGAAGTCTGTGCCCATGGGATCAGACCGCTCAGAGTGCTGCTGCAAAATCTTCAGGTTCAGTTGATTGGGCCACCAGTCGGCATTGGTGCGGGCACCAGCGACTGTGGGTTTGAGAGCGGCGCTCTGGAACGGGCATTTCATTTCAGTTGACATGGTTCTTTCCTTGGGTTGGCGACTGCGTTGAGGATGGCCTCGAGATAAGCAGTACAGTCACTGTAAACGGCGTACGTGAGTATGTAAATCCAATTGATTTTATGTTACTGATAGTTTTTATGTATTGAAGGAGACATCTATGAGCCGTTACCCCCCACCGGAAATTCAGAACCTGCCTGACGACATCAAGGCCAAAGTGCTTGAAGTGCAGGAAAAAGCTGGTTTTGTGCCCAATGTATTTCTGGCGTTTGCGCGGCGCCCTGCCGAATGGCGCGCGTTTTTTGCCTACCACGACGCGCTGATGCTGCCAGAGTCTGTGGGCCGAACCAGCAACCTCACCAAGGGCGACCGCGAGATGATCGTGACCACCACCAGCGCTGCGAACAATTGCCTCTATTGCGTGGTGGCCCATGGCGCAATATTGCGTATTTACGAGAAAAAGCCGCTGGTCGCCGACCAGGTTGCAGTGAATTACCGCAAAGCCGACATCACGCCGCGCCAGCGCGCCATGCTTGATTTTGCGATGAAAGTCTGCCTGCACTCCGACCAGGTGGACGAGGCCGATTTTGCGCCCCTGCACGCGCACGGCTTGGATGATGAAGATGCGTGGGATATAGCCGCAATCACGGCATTTTTTGGCCTTTCCAACCGCATGGCTTCGTTTAGCAGCATGATGCCGAACGCAGAGTTTTACACCATGGGGCGCCAGCCAAAGGCAAAATGAGTCCAGGCTACCGCTGTAAATTGGCACGATAAATTAACCTGGAGGTTAATTTTCACCTCTAAAATCCGTCAAAATTGACAAATTATCATCAAAATAGGCCTCTAGCTCTCGTATTTATTAATTTGTTTGCTATTTTAAATATAGCAAATTGAACCACCCAAAGCACTTTCATGATCAGCCTTCATGCGCCGCACTATCGGCCATCCAGGACGGGTCAGCTCACGATGTGCCGCATCCAGTCAGGCAAAGGCGCCGCCTTTTGGGTTGGGAAATCCACCCATATCGTCGTCGCACCACCGGCAGCAAAAATCACGCCGGGTTGGTCCACGCGCTCCATCGTCGCCCAACTCTCAAACGTGGTGCGACCCGGATCGCTGACATACATTTTGATGCGCACGTCGCCCGGGTACTCAAGCTGTTTGTAGAAATTGCAGAATGCATTGACGATGACCGGGCCTTCGCCATCAACTTTTGGAACGGCGTTGATGGAATGCATCCAGTCAATCCGGCAGGTTTCCAGATAGCGAAAGTAACTGCCGTTGTTGAGGTGCTTCATGGCATCCATGTCGCCCCAGCGAATCGGGATCAGCATCTCGTAGACCAGTTTTTTCTTTTCGGGGATTTCAATTTTCATGGGTTTGCCTTGTTACGTCAGTTTCAGATTCATTGATGGGCCTTGATGGTCGCCAGAATGCCAAACAAAAACAGCACGCAAGCGCTGATCTGCAAATAGCCGGGCCATTGCTGATCCCACGCATAAGAATAAACCAGTGCAAAGATGGTTTCGCTGACGATCAATTGGCCGCACAGGCTGGCGCTCAAACGTTGGCTGGCGATGTTCCACAGGATGGTGGCAACCCAGGCCGAGCCGACACCGGTGCTGATGCAGACAAAAGCCAGCCATGATCGGTTGTCAAGCGCAAGCAGTGTTGTGGCATCCGAGCCTGCAAACCACCACATCACGATTGCACCGGCTCCCGTGGCGGCACCCAGCCAGTTGGCCCAGTCGGTCGCGTTGACGTCCGGATGGCGCTTCAACCAGGCGGAGTTCATCAAGCCAAACACCGTCCAGCTGACCATTGCGACCGCGACCAATGCAATGCCGCGCCAATAGTGGGCATTGGTTTCTGGATTTGACGCCGCGCCCACCACGGCCTCTGCGCTGAAGTTTGCGACCATCATCAGCGCCAGGCCTGCGGCGGTCAGCACCAGGCCCGGCACAAGTGTTTTCCAATTCAGGCCGAGGGGCCTTCCAAGCAGCATCATCCAGATGGGAATGGTGCCAATGACCAATGCGGGCAGCTCGGTTCCCGCATCTTTGATGGCCAGTGCCAGCAGCAGGTAATACCCGGTGAATCCGAGCACGCTCATACCCAATGCCGCCATGGCCTGCTGCAAATTCGGGAGCTTTCTGCTGCGCAGGGTAAGCAGAATTGCCACTGCAGAGGCGGCGCCAAAGCTGATGAATCGCCCGGCCGTCAGGTCCACCGACGACAGGCCGGGCGTCATGCGCGGCGCCACGAACACCAGGCCCCACAGCGCGCCTGCGGCCAGGCCCGCGAGAATTCCGGTCAGCAAGTGCTACACACCAAAGCCATCGTCCGCAGAGATCACGGCCCCATTGATGAAATGGCTCTGATCGCTGCACAGCATCACCAACAGCGCATCCAGGTCCGCCGGCTGCCCCACCCGTTTGCGCGGCAGCATTTGCACCAGCTTCTGGCCCTGCTCGGTTTTCCAATGCTGGTGGTTGATTTCGGTATCGATGAAGCCAGGGCAGATGGCGTTCACGTTGATGCCAAATTTGCCCCATTCAAGTGCCATGGCTTTCGTCATCTGAATCACTGCGGCTTTGCTCATGCAATACACGCCAATCTGCGGCAGCACTTTAAGCCCCGCCATCGACGCAACGTTGATGATTCGCCCGCCGGTGTAGTTGCCCGGTGCCGCACCCTTGGCGCGCGCCAGCATGCGTTTGCCCACCTCTTGCGCGACGAAAAATGCGCCCTTCACATTGGTGTTGAACATGAAGTCAAAGTCGTCCTCGCCCACGTCTTGCAGGCGCTGCGTGGTGCTCACGCCCGAGTTGTTGATGAGAATGTCAATCGAGCCCACTTCAGTCTCGGCACGGGCGATGGCGGCTTTGATCGACTGGCTGTCCGTCACGTCCAACTCCATCACATGGGCATCGCCGCCTTCGCCGTCAATCTGGGCGCGCAACTCTTTCAATTTCTCCATACGGCGACTGGCCAGCACCACCGCCGCTCCCGCGCGTGACAGCGTGCGCGCAAACTGCGCACCCAGGCCGCCGGATGCGCCGGTGATGAAGGCCACGCGGCCTGAAAGATCAATGCTGTACGCCATTTAGAGGGTTCCTACAAAAGATGATGCCAGTGACCATTGTGACAGCGCATATCAGCGCGCAGCGAATAAACTCCGGGGTGACATTTATGATGCAGAAACCTCGGGCAACCTTATGACCAATCAAGAAATTCTGGCCCAGTACGGCCCGCGCGAATCGATGGAATACGACGTGGTTGTCGTCGGCGGCGGCCCCGGCGGCCTGGCCACTGCCATTCGCTTGAAACAGCTCGCTGCCCAGAGGGGCACCGAGGTCTCCGTTGTCGTGCTCGTAAATGGCTCCGAGCCCGGCGCGCACATCCTTTCGGGTGCCATCATGGACCCGATCGCCATCACCGAACTCTTTCCCAACTGGAAAGCCATGGGTGCCCCGCTGCACCAGCCGGTGACCGACGACGCCATGATGTTCCTGGGCGAAAAATCCGCCTTTCGCACGCCCAACTTCTTTCTGCCCGACTGCTTTCAGAACCACGGCAACTACATCGTCAGCCTGGGTGAGGTCACGCGCTGGCTGGCCACGCAGGCCGAAAGCCTGGGCGTCGAGATTTTCCCAGGATTCGCAGCGGCTGAGATTCTGTACACCGACGACGGCAAAGTGCGAGGTGTCGCCACCGGCAACATGGGGGTCGGCAAAGACGGCGTGCCGGGTGAGAACTTTCAGATCGGCATGGAGTTGCTGGGCAAATACACCGTGTTTGCCGAAGGCTCGCGCGGGCACCTGGGTAGGCAGTTGATTGCCAAGTTCAAGCTTGATGAGGGGCGCGACCCGCAGAGATATGGCCTGGGGATCAAGGAGCTGTGGGAGATTGACCCCAAGCGGCATCAGCCCGGCTTTGTGATGCACACCGCAGGCTGGCCGATGGACAGCAGCACTTATGGTGGCTCTTTCCTGTATCACATGGACAACAACCAGATTGCTTTGGGCTTTATCACCGGGCTGGATTATGCCAACCCGTATTTGAGCCCGTTTGAAGAGTTCCAGCGCTGGAAGACGCACCCCAACATCCGCTGGTATTTCGAAGGGCAGGAGCAAGGCCTGAAGCCCGCCAAGCGCATTGCTTACGGTGCAAGGGCCATCACCGCAGGCGGCTTGATGAGCCTGCCTAAAACTGTCTTCCCGGGCGGTGCGCTGGTGGGCTGCGAGGCCGGCTTCTTGAACGTCAGCCGCATCAAGGGAAGCCATGCCGCCATCAAAACCGGCATGCTGGCGGCCGAGGCAGCGTATGACGCGATCACGGCGGGCCGTCAGCACGATGAGCTCAGCGCCTACCCGCAAGCCTTTGAGAAAAGCTGGCTGCACACCGAACTGAACCGGGCCCGCAACTTCAAGGCCTGGTTCAAAAAAGGATTGACAGTGGCGACGCTGATGAATGGCGTGGAGCAGTTCGCGTTGAAGGGCCACATTCCCTGGACGCTGCGCCGCGATAAGCCGGATCACTTGTATCTGAAGCCTGCATCAGAATGCAAACCGATTGACTACCCCAAGCCGGATGGCAAGTTGACGTTTGACCGCCTCTCCAGCGTGTTCATCAGCAACACCAATCACGAAGAGCAACAGCCCGCGCACTTGACGTTGAAGGATGCGAGCGTTCCGGTCAGCATCAACCTGATCAAGTACGCCGGGCCTGAAGCCCGCTACTGCCCGGCCGGTGTGTATGAGTTTGTGAAGAACGAGGACAACACAGACCGCCTACAGATCAACGCGCAGAACTGCGTGCACTGCAAGACCTGCGACATCAAGGACCCGACGCAGAACATTGTGTGGGTGACACCTGAGGGCGGGGGTGGGCCGAATTACGCGGGGATGTAAGAAAATGGCACAAAAACAGCCCCTAGCCCTTGTCCTTAGTACAGTACTTTGACGTGGTGTCGCAGTCCAGGATCCAGCCGCTCTGGGTGGCTTGCGCAATGCTGTGGCGCAATTGCGCCTGCAGCCATTGTTCGTTGAGCTGCCTTGCAAACTGGTTGTCAAAAGACCTGTCAACGACAAACGAAGCGTCGCAAACCACCTGAATAGCGATGGTCACGGTGTGTGGCTGTTTGACATCCCCTTGCCAAGTCCATGCTTGTCCATCAGGCGGTACAAAGTCATCCGCGATATGCCCAGCTTTTGCGCTGCGTGAGTGACATTTCGACCGACGCGTCCAAGCGTCGTTGAAATCATGTCACGCTCGGCCAAGATACGCGCCGCGTCCAGGCCGATGCCTACCGGGCCACCCGTCACGGCCAGCCCCAGATCATCTGGCGTGATCAGGCGCTGGTCTGTCATCACAATGGCGCGGTGCACACGGTTGCAAAGCTCTCGCACGTTGCCCGGCCAATCGTAAGACATCATGGCAGCGTTGGCCAGGCGGCTGAACCCTTCGACCCGCCGCCGCTTTTTGCCGGACTTGTAGTTTTGCAAAATGTGCAGTGCCAGGAGCGGCACGTCAACCATGCGGTCGCGTAAGGGCGGCACCACAATCGGCAGAACATTCAGGCGATAGAAAAGGTCTTCACGAAAGCGGCCAGCAGACACGGCCCCCGGCAGTTCGACATGCGATGCGGCGACGATGCGGGCATCAACCCTCACGCTGCGCGTAGAGCCTACACGCTGGATGGTGTGCTCTTGCAAAAAACGCAGCAGGTTGATTTGCAGATCAAACGGCAGGTCGGCTATCTCGTCCAGAAAAATAGTGCCGCCGCTCGCTGATTCAATGAGTCCAATCTTGCCAGAGGTCGCGCCAGTGAAAGCACCGCGCTCGTGACCAAAAAGCTCCGAATGTATCAGGGACGGTGCAATGGCACCACAGTTTACGGCGACAAAGGGACCTTCCGCCCGCCTGGAGAATCGGTGAATGGCACGCGCTGCCAGCTCCTTTCCGCTGCCCGTTTCTCCACTCAAAAGGACAGGCTCTTCGTTTGTCGCCACCTTGAAAATCTGCTGGCGCAGGCGCACCATTGCCGCACTGTCTCCGACCATGCCCATGTTGCTGATGTCCGGCGGGGAAAGCTTCACAAGGCCGCGCAACTGCGCACGGCGGTGGGCATGGCCCAGCGTCAGGTTAAGAACGCGCCAATCCACAGGCTGCGTATGGTAGTCAAAGAAATGGCTCAAAACCAGCTCGCGCAGGATCTGCGACTCCAGCGCCTCGGCATTGAATACGCCCACCCATTCCAGGCCGGGCAGCAGCCGCATGCACTCCTCGACTGATGCCAGCCATTCAGGCGAATAGTCGCCCAGCAGCAGCATGCCGACTTGCGCCGACTGGTCGGCCTGGATAAGTTGGGCCGCTGCCAGATCTGGGGCCGAAAGCACGTCCCAGTCACCATTCTGCAAATGGGCCACCATGTCAGCCGACTGCTTCCCCAGACTGAGGCAAAGGATTTTCCGTGGCTTCATGACACGGCTCTAGAACGACATCGGGATTCTCAGATTGACCGTCAGGTCAGGTGTATCGCGCGTCAATCCCGCGCCAACCGTCACGCTGAATGCAGTCTTGTCGCTGTAGCGGTATGAATACCCCAGCAACAGGCTGGCGAGTTGCGTGCGCACCGAGGCTGGCACGGGCACGCCGTTCTGGCTGGTGCGGCCAACCGAGTTCAAGTCAACCCCCATGCTGAAGGAAGATTTGTCGTTCAGCGCCAGTCCGATGCCGAAATTGACGCCGAGGATGCCACCGGGCGCCACCTCCCCTATGAATTCGCTCTCGCCGTTAAGCACCATCCTGCTCACGTCGCCGCGCTTGAAGTTGTGGGTGTAGCTGAAGCCACCAAAGAACACTGCGGGATCAGACGGAAGCAGCCACGTCAGGCCCGTTTGCAGCGAATAAAAGCCCGAACCGGTTGGCAGTTCGAGCGGCAGGCCGGTTCCGGTGGTGTTGCCAACGCACCGCGTGACGCAGTCTGTCGGAACACTGAACGGGTCCTTGCCAGTCCGCGTCTTCAGCCGCATCGATCCGACGAAGAAAGGCACGTTGCCGCCACCGTCGTTGAGCTGGTAACGCGCCCCCAACTCGAAGTCGCCAATGGCCATCCCGCTGGTGCCAAATACCCTGTCCGAAGCCGTGCCGCCTAAAATTTCGCGGCTGATGGTCGAGTCTGAGCGATACACATAGGGGAGTTTGGCCTCCAGTTCCAGCCGGTTGGTCAGGCCATAGCGGGTGGTCAAGGCGGCCGTGAGCGTACTGCGCTTGACTTCGCGCACATCCACCAGGCCAATCAGCAGTGCCGGTATGACGGTGTAGCCCACCAGCGCCACCCGGTTGCTTGATGCATAGCTGTATTGCACCGAGGGTTCCAGAATGTACTTGCCCCGTGCCGTCAGAATTCCGGGTTGGTCGAACAACGGCGCCACGGCAGGCGGTTGGGAATCCTGGCTGGGTGCCGTTCCCACGCGCACGGCCCGCTGAGCGGTGTCGGGCGCACTGTCCTTGTTGTCTTGAACTGAGGGTTTCTGGGCCCCTTCGGCGCGCCCGGCAACAGCGCGCGGTTCCTGACCCAGTACGCGCTGCAATTCCCTGTGGCGGGCTTCCTGTTCCGCCACTGATTGCTTGAGCGTCTTGATTTGTTCGGCTTGCTCCGTTAGCTGCTGTTGCAATCGTTCGATGCGCACGCCATCGTCAGCCGCAGGTGTGCCCTGCGCATGGGTCGCGGTTGCTGTCAAGGCCAGCGAAGCGCAGGCTAAAACCGCACTTGACCCGTTTCTTAGCGATATTTTCATTCTTTCCTCCCAGATAAAGAATCACACGATGTACATGTACGCCCTATTCTTCTATTTTTTTATTTTCATATTTGTAACCAACTCGACAACTGGCACTTTCAGTGAGTACAAGCATCAATCATGCCAAACGTGCCGCAAGAGAAAAATTCCTTTTAAATTCAATGTGCTGCGCGTCAGCAAAGAAAACGCAAGGAAATACTTCACATTTTTCTTCCCAAGAGTGTAAAAAATATCGACACCCAATGGGGCACAACAAAAAGCGGATCAAATAACCGAAAAAGGCTTTGTTCGCAGTTTTATATTACTTTAATGCATACAAATGGCAGCCCATGCGTAGAGCGTTTCAGGTCGATCTTCGAGGCGGTTTCTTCCTGAACCAAGCTGCCCTGCTGGGGAAACCTCAGGCCTGAGGGCGAGACCGGCGACCAGCCGCACGCAGGATGTAAGTTGCAGTCAGGTGGATAGCAGGGGCTCGCGTGACGCTGGCCGTCACAAGCTTGTGACAGTGACGTCGCCGTCTTGTCAATTCCTGCGCAAGCGACGCCCGCTCACTCTTGCCCAGGCAAAATCCTCGCGCTGCCGCGTGTCATTCGAAGCAGAAACCACCGCATTGAGCGTCACAAAAGTGTGACAGTCCGGCTGCACATAGGCTCAAGCCCATCCGTATGTCAATCACCCGAAATTCACATTTTTTCAATGAAATCATGGGCTTAACATTTTTTTTAAAGCTGGCATTGAAGTTGCAGAGACATAGACGTTTTGCGGTGACGCAATTCAACCTAGTCTGTCTCTTTATTGTCACTTTTCAACCATCAAGGAGCTTCCATGAAAAAAACACTTCTGGCCACAGCCATTGCACTTGCACTTGGTACTGCGTGGGCCAACCCGACCAACAACGGTACCCAAGGCACGACAACTGCCACTACCGGTAACCAAACCGCAACAGCAACATCGACGCAAACGGGTGCTGGACCCAATGCCAACGGGAATTCCACGGCAACGCAAAACAACAACTCCGACAACCGAAACCAGTCGGACCAAAACAACAACAAGAGTACCAACAACTCTGACCAAAATAACAACAAGAGTACAAACAACTCTAACCAAAACAACAACAGTAGTACTCATAACAACTCTGACCAGAACAACGACAAGAGCGCGGGCAATAACCGCAACAACTCGGGCGCGGCCACTGCTCAGGGCCACGGCACCGCCGCAGCTAACAACGGGGCAACGGCCACAGCCACGTTCAGCAACTCCTTCAATGTTTCCACCGCCACGGCGACCAGCAACCTGTCGGGGACCATCAGCGGCATCACGGTTCAGAACATCGGCAATATTGTGACCAACAGTGGAAACTCAAACGGCGCTTCGGGCGGAACCGGAACGGGCGGCAACGCCACTGGCGGCAACAACAGCGGCAACGGCGGCTCAGGCAACGGCGGCAGCGGCGGCGCAGGCGGTAACGGCGGCACGGCGACCGGTGGTGCTGGCGGTACGGGTGGCAACTCTGGCACGGCCACGGGCGGTGCGGGCGGGTCCGGTGGGGCTGGTGGCAATGCAAGCGCATCCAACGGCAGCGCCACCAACGGCAGCGCTACGGCTGGTTCGGCAACCAACAACGGCGGCAATGGTGGTAATGGTGGCAATGGCGGCGCCGCATCGGGAGCAAGCGGCGGCTCAGGCGGCAGTGGTTCTGGCAGTGGCGGCACTGCCAGCGCGACCAACACGTCCACTGGCGGCGGTGCCAACGGAAGCACTGGCGCGAGTGGCGGCGCGAGCACATCAAGCACAGGCAGTGCCAATTCGGGCGGTGTAACTAGCTCTACATCCAGCAGTGGTGGTGAGGGCGATGGCGGCAACGGTGGTTCACGCTCAGGTGGTGCGGGCAGCGCCAACGGCGGTGGCGTAGGTAGCGCCAATGGCGGTGGCGTAGGCAGCGCCAATGGGGGTAACGTGGGCAGTGCCCACGGTGGTGGATCCAACGGGGGTAACGGCGGCTCCGGTGCAGTTGCACTTCCGCCTGCCGTGGCAGGAGCAGGTGGTGCAGGTGGTACGGGCGGCGGCGCAGCCGGCGGCACGACTGGCGGCGCAGGCGGCGGCTCAACCAGTACAGCGGGCAATGCTGGCGCTGCTGGCAATGGCACTGGCGGCGCGGGCACGAGCGGAGCCTCTAATGGCACCAGTGGCGGCACCTCCAACGCGGCCACTTCTGCGGGCGGTGCAGGCACGGCAGGCGCGGTCACCTCATCTGGCGGCGCAGGTTCATCAGGCCCGGCAACGGCCACGGGTGGAAACGGCACCGGCACCGGCGCCGCTGGCGGCAATGCCACCAATACCGCCGGCAATGGCGCCAGCGGTGGTGCTGCAACTACCGGCAACGCCAGCACCTCGGCCAGCAACGGCAGCGCCACCAATGGCAGCTCAACCGGTGGCACTGCACAGGGTGGCGCTGGCGCAGTGGGTGCCACAGGCACCAGCACTGGCGGCAACGGAGCGACTGGCGCCACTGCCAGCAGCACGGGTGCAACCGGCGCAGCGGGCGCAGCAGGCACGGGTGGCGCAGGTGGCGGCACGGGCGGCGCCGGCAATGCGGCAGTTGGCAATGGGGGGACTGGCGGATCAGGCGGCACCAACAGCCTCAATGCAGGCACGTTCAACATGTCCAACTCAATGTCCACCATTGCGCAGTCTGCGGCTGGCATTTTGGTAATGAGCCAGAACAGCGGTTTCGCATCGCTGATTCAGCAGAGCGTGAACGTACAGGCCAATCTGTCAGTCGGCAAATAAGCTGCGGCCGACGTCGGCCATGGCCGGGTGCCATGGCCGATGACGGTTCGTTGCTGCCACATCGAGAAGGGGATCAAGATGAAAACAATCGACATCAAGTGGCTGGTTTGCGCGGCGTTTGCCGTGGCTGCGTCAGCACAGGTGACTGCCCAGACTTCAATCGTGGACTTGTACATTACAGCCGGTGCCGCTCCCGCGCGCGTTGTCGGCGTTGCCCGGTTTGGGCGCCCTGTCGAGTCTGCCTCTCTGGCGGATTTGCGCGGCGGCACTGAAGTGGTCAATAACGACATGAGGCTGGCCGGTACAACCGCTGGCAACTCGGCCTTCAACGTGGCAACCGGCAGCAATGCCATCAGTGCCGGTGCGTTCGCCAACATGAGCGGTTTTCCCGTGGTGATTCAAAACTCCGGTGCCAACGTGCTGATTCAGAACGCAGTGATTTTGAATCTTCAGATTAATTGACAGGAGCCCATCGTGCGTTGCCTCATGCTGTCCCTGGCGCTCACGGCTGTTCTGGCAAGTCTGTTGACCACGGCGGGTGCGCAGCAGGCCCACCTGACATCCATGGGAAGCGGCGATGTTGTCATGCCGGTCAGCAGCATCCGGCAGGTTCGCGTGGCGGGCACAGTGCTGCAGCAGTATGACTTTAGCTGCGGCTCAGCGGCAATTGCCACACTGCTCACCCACCACTACGGGACACCTGTTTCCGAAATCACGGTATTTGAGTCCATGTACCAGCATGGTGACCAGCAAAAAATCAAAGTTGAAGGTTTTTCACTGCTGGACATGAAAAAGTACCTTAAAACGCTGGGCTTCGAGGCCGACGGATTCGAGCAGTCGCTGGACAAACTGGTTGAAGCGCGCATGCCCGCCATCGTCTTGATAAACGATAACGGTTACCACCATTTTGTCGTGGTCAAGGGGCTGCGCGGTGACCGTGTGTTGATTGGCGATCCGGCCAATGGCACGCGCGCAGTGCGGCGCCCTGATTTTGAGGCGCGGTGGAAAAACCGTCTGCTGTTTGTCATCCACAACCGCATGGAATCAGCGCGTTTCAACCTCGCATCCGACTGGCGTGCAGCACCCCAGGCGCCACTCGCGGCGGGCGTCAACCGCGACGGGCTTGCCAGCGTTACGCTGCCTGCGCACGGTCCGGGAGACTTCTGATGAACTGGTACCCGGCCTTGACAACGTTGTCCCGATGCCGACGCGGGTCGGTTTTAGCCCTGTGTCTGCTTCCTCTGGCGGCTGCATGCCAGGCTGAGGATGCCGCCGTTCAGCCTGCAGCACCGTTATGGCTCGCGGCCAGCGACCATGCGCTGGACCAGTTGCGGGGCGGCTTCGACTTCGGCGGGGGTCTGATGGTCTCATTCGGCATCACACGTGCGGTTTTCATCAACGGCCAGCTCGTAACCAGCACGTCGTTCCAGGTGGGTGACGTCACCAAGCTCACATCGGCACAGGCTGAAGTGTTCCGTCAACAGGTTCCTATGCAGGCACAAGTGGTGCAAAACGGCGCCGGCAATACGGTCGAAGCGAGTTCGGTGGCGGTGCCTTTGTCCACCTTTATCCAGAACACCCTGAACAACCAGACGATCCGCAGCCAGACCGTGATTCAGGCCACCAGCAGCGGCCTGAGCGTCATGAAAGGCCTGAACCTCCAGTCGACGCTGAACGATTCCATCAACAACGCCGTCAGAAACCGCTGAGGAAACGCAAATTCACACGGTCGTTTGCCGATTCTTGCGGGCTCTGAAAAATGACAGCAGCGCAGCGTTTCAGGGCGAAAAGCCGAGTACCCCTGCCATTTGATTGCTGCATTGAAGCTCTGCACAAACAGGTGGCCTTCTCACAAACCCCGGGCGGCATCAGAAACGCAGCATTGATCAAGCCGACTGACGGTGATTTGGTGCTGATGGGCCTGTCTTTCAAGCTTGGCTCCGTGCAGGCGTTGCAAAATCAGGGCGTCGTCGGCAAGTTGGCCGGGGCGATGCTGCAACGTGGCACAGCAGCGTTCACGCGCCATCAACTACAGGAAAAACTGCTGCATCTGGGATGTGTCGTGAGCATTGGCCTCAATGTCACGGGAGGCACCGTGATGGTGGCCACCCGGCAGGCGAATTACCTGGCAGCAATTGATTTGGTGGCCCATCTGCTGAAAGAGTCGAGTTTTCCCGAGGCAGAGTTTGCAGCGCTTCGCAGTGCCAGCATCACGTCGGTCAATGATCTGATCAAGGACCCAGGCGCGCAGGCAGAGAATGCCTGGAGCCGGTACGGCAACCCCTATCCTCAGGGCGATCCCCGCTACGCCTGCACGCTGGAGGAAACCTTGGAGGAACTTGATAGCGTGTCGCGCAGCGATGCGTTTGCCTTTCACCGTCAGTTTTATGGCGCACAGAATGCGCAGGTCGCGCTGCTCGGCCCGGTGGACGTGCAGCAGTATCAGCAAGCCGTAGCCAGCGCGTTCGACGGATGGCGTGCTCCGCAGCCATGGCACCGCATTGAACGCCCGTTGTTTGAGTTGCCCGCATCGAGGCTGGTGTTTGACATCCCCGGACGGGCCAGCGTCACGCTGCGCGCCTTGAACCATGTTGCCGTGTCTTCCACAGGGATGGATCTTGACTTTCTGGCCCTGGTGGTTGGGGCGCGCGTTTTTGGCTGTGGGCGGACTGCAAGCCAGCGGGTTCACTCACAGCATGCGGGTTTGAAACTTGGCTTGGGCGCCGGTGTGCATGCAAGTCCCCACGAACGCAATGGCAGCATTTTTCTCACCGCTGAGGTGTCCCCCGATAAAGCGGGCATCGCAGAGAAAACCTTGCAGGATGCGTTGGCCCAGTCACTGGATGAAGGTTTTGTTGCGGCAGACGTGGCAGCCGCCAAGCGCCAAACCCTGGCCGACCGGGCACGCGGTCGCAGCGGTGACAGTTGGGCCATGAGTTACATGTCCTGCGCGCTGGAGTTTGATGAAGCCCCAGATGCCATTGCCAGGCGGGATGCGTTGATCGCTTCGTTGACGCCGCAAAAGGTCAACTCGATCTGGCGACAATACATGCAACCCGCAAAACTGGTGTGGGGCGTTTTTGGCGACCTTTCGAAAATCAGGTGAGCCAAAGTTCCGTTGAACTTTGAAAGTCTTTCATGAACATTGTCATCACCGGCGGTGCCGGATTTTTGGGCGTGCGGCTGGCCCGCACACTTCTGGCAAAAGGACATTTGTGCCTGGCCGGCGCTGCACCAGCAGCCATCACCCGCATTACGCTGGTAGACCGAGCCGCGCCGCCGCCGGATTTGGCGGCGAACCCGCGCATTGCCGCGCTGACCGGTGACCTCAACGCACTTTTGGAGGAAAAAATCCTGCTAGCCCCAGTCGTTTCTTCAGATACCGCTATTGTTTTTCATCTGGCCGCAGCCGTCAGCGGTGAATGCGAGGCGGACTTCGACCTTGGCATGCGCAGCAATTTTTCGGCTACGCTGGCCCTGCTGCAAGCTTGCCGGGCGTTGCAGACAAGACCGATGCTGGTGTTTGCCAGCTCGCTCGCAGTGTTTGGCGACTCGCCCGAGCAGCCGTGTCCACCCGTGATTGAAGATCACACGCTGCCGACACCGCAAACCAGTTACGGCATTCAAAAATTCATCGGCGAGCAGTTGGTAGCCGACTTCACCCGCAAGGGCTTCGTCCGAGGACGAAACGTGCGCTTGATGACAGTCAGCGTGCGCCCAGGCAAACCCAACGGCGCGGCCTCCAGTTTTTTCAGCGGCATGATTCGCGAGCCGCTGGCGGGCGTGAAAGGGGCTTGTCCGGTGGCGCCTGAAACCGAAGTGGCGTTGTCGTCCCCTGGATTGACGATCAAAGGCCTGATTTGCGCCGCTCAAACCTCCGACGCGGCCTGGGGACCGCGCACCGCGTTGAACCTGCCGGCACTTACCGCCTCTACCGGCGACATGGCGGCTGCGCTGGAACGGGTTGCAGGCCCTGCGGCTGCGGCGCTGATCGATTGGACGCCTGACGCACCCATTCGCAAAATCGTCAGCACCTGGCCCGCCCGCATCAACGCGGTTCGCGCCAAGGGCCTGGGCCTGCTGCCCGAAGACAGTTTCGAAGCCATCATTCGGGAGTACGTGCGCGAAAATCCTGACGCCATCAAACTGCCGGTGCTTGCCTGACGGTAGAATCCAACCCGTCAGGAGAGAGCATTCCCAAAGTATGCCGCCGAAGGCGCAAGACCGCTGATTGCAGCGGTCTGAACGCTCAGGCAAAAGGACTGACAACCGTCCCACGGCTGCCCGGCTGTGAGGCGTTTCCCCACTGGAGAGAGGCCAGCCCGAATCGTCGAGATTCTGGCTGACCCACCGAAGGAGCAACCCGCAGCCTGCGCGCCACAGACAAAAGTGTGGCGACATGCAGGAGCGGCGAATCTCTCAGGTAAAGCGGACAGCGGGGGCAAAGCATGAATTGACCATGGGGTTGGTTCACGGCCCACACGTTGCCCCTGGAGAACCGCCATGCCTGACATTGCCACTACGCCCGCCCAAGCCACACCAGCCAGTCTGCTCAACACCCCGTTGCACGATTTGCACGTGTCCCTGGGCGCGCGCATGGTGCCTTTTGCCGGGTACAGCATGCCGGAGCAATACCCGGCCGGCTTGATGGCCGAGCACCTTCATACCCGCCGTGCGGCCGGCCTGTTTGACGTTTCACACATGGGCCAGTTGCGCCTGGTCGGGCCAGACGCTGCGGCTGCGTTGGAGACCTTGATGCCGGTTGACGTGATCGACCTGCCGGTTGGCAAGCAACGCTATGGCCTGCTGCTGAACGACGCAGGCGGCATCATCGATGACCTGATGTTTTTCAACCGTGGGGGCGAAATTTTCGTGATTGTCAACGGTGCCTGCAAGGCGGGTGACATCGCATACATCCAGCAAAACATCGGGCATCGCTGCCAGGTGATTCCAATGCCGCAGCTTGCGCTCATGGCGTTGCAGGGGCCACAGGCGGCAATTGCCTTGCAGCGCCTGTGCCCCGGTATTGAAAGGCTGGTCTTCATGACCGGTGGAAAATTCAATATTGCCTGCGACAGTCATGGCCCGCATCAGACCATCGAATGTTTTGTGACCCGCAGTGGCTATACCGGCGAAGACGGGTTTGAGATTTCCGTGCACGAAATGCAGGCCGAAGCGCTGGCCCATGCCCTGTTGGCCCAACCAGAGGTCAAGCCAGTGGGCCTCGGCGCACGCAATTCGCTCAGGCTGGAAGCCGGGTTGTGCCTGTACGGCAATGACATTGACAGCACCACCAACCCGGTCGAAGCGGGCCTGGCCTGGGCCATCCAGAAAGTGCGCCGAACCGGTGGCGCGCGCGCAGGTGGCTTTCCAGGTGCCGCCAAAATTCTGGCGCAATTGCCCAGTGGGGCGGGTGACGCCATTCCACTGACCAGAAAGCGCGTTGGGCTCATCGCGCAGGAACGCATTCCCGTGCGTGACCACACTGAACTGCAAGACCTCGCTGGCAATCGCATCGGAGCCGTCACCAGCGGCCTGCTAGGCCCCAGCATTGACACGCCCATCGCTATTGGGTACGTCACCCTGCCCTTTGCCGCACTGGGCACCCGCATTCACGCCATGGTGCGCGGCAGGCCGGTGCCGATGGTGGTGTCTGCCATGCCATTTGTTCCCAACCGCTACTTTCGCGGCTGAGATTCTTTCATTCCCACCTTTTCAAATCATTCCAGGAGAAAACCCATGAGCCTTCAATACACTGAAAACCATGAATGGCTGGCCGTTGCTGGCGACATCGCCACCGTGGGCATTACCCACCATGCCCAGGACGCGCTGGGCGATGTGGTATTTGTCGAGCTGCCCGAGGTTGGCAAGACTTTTGCGTCCCGGGACGTGGCTGGCGTGGTCGAATCCGTCAAAGCGGCGGCAGATGTTTACATGCCGGTCAGTGGTGAGGTGACCGAGGTCAACGAAGCGCTTCGCGCCGACCCGTCGCTGGCCAACTCGGACCCGCTCGCAGCGGGCTGGTTCTTCAAGGTCAAGCTGTCAAACCCATCAGAACTGGCCGCACTGATGGATGAGACCAGCTACACAAAATTCTCGGCCTAGCAACATTCAACGCCACAACTTTCTGCCCCGCAACAGAGTCCTTGTCATGCTGATGAAATCCAAAACGCCCCTTGCTGAACTCGAAAACGCCAGCGAATTTGTCGCCCGCCATATCGGCATCGACGAAGCCGACGAAGCCTTGATGCTCAAGGTGGTGAACTCAAGCTCGCGCCGTGAATTGATCGAAGGCATCGTGCCGCGTTCGATTGCGCGCAGCAGCGTGATGGCAATTCCGGCGGCGATTTCCGAAGCAGCCGCTTTGGCTGAACTGAGGCAGATGGCCTCGAAAAACAAGGTTTTCAAAAGCTTCATCGGCCAGGGCTACTACGGCACCCACACACCGGGCGTGATCCTGCGCAACATTCTTGAAAACCCGGCCTGGTACACGGCTTACACACCGTATCAAGCGGAAATTTC